>UQRY01000016.1 GCA_900543675.1 uncultured Mycoplasmatota bacterium | reverse complement strand
TCCGAAGATATTATACTATTATATAAGAATAAATATCAAGACTGGAATTTTTATCACTTTAAAGATTTCCTAGAAAAGGATGAAAATATTAATGTATCTTATGACTTTATTTATAAGACTTTAACTAAAGCTGGTGTATTATCTCCTAAAGCTAGAAAGAAAACTAAAAGGGAATATGTTAAACAAAAATTACTTCAAAAAAAAGAAAATTAATCTTGCCATGACTAATGAACAAATAGAAACTATAATTAGTCATGAAGTTGCTTTAGAAGACTCTCATCCAAGATTAGAAAAACCTAAATACTTTGGTGAAGTTATTGAACAAGATGGATCAATTCATATGTGGTTTGATAATATTAAAACTTGTCTACACCTAGCCATCGATAAAGCTACTTCTACTATTGTTGGAGCTTGGTTTGATCATCAAGAAACTCTAAACGGTTATTACCATGTTTTATATCAAATATTAACTAACTATGGTATTCCCTATAAGTTCTTTACAGATAACCGTACTGTGTTTAACTATATGTCTTTAAATCCAGATAAAAGAACTAGTGAAAAAGATGTTTTAACTCAGTATGGATATGCTTGTAAGCAATTAGGCATAGAACTTCAAACATCATCTGTATCTCAAGCTAAAGGGCTAATAGAACGCACGAATGGTACTTTTCAAGGCAGATTAGTAAATGAACTTAAACTACATGGTATTACTACTATTGAAGAAGCTAATAAATACCTAATTGAAGTTTTTGTTCCTTACTTCAATCAAAAATTCGCTATGGATTATCACATGTTTGAATCTGTATTTGAGTCATCACCTAGTGAAGAAAAAATCAACTATACCCTTGCGGTTTTAACTCCTAGAAAAGTGGATAATGGTAATTCTATAAAATATCAAAACAAGTACTATCAACCATATATGAATAATCAAATTAAATGCTTCTCTCCTAGAACAGAATGCTTAGTTATCAAGGCTTTTAATGGAGAACTATTAGTTACAATTGATGAACAAGTATTGGAGTTAAAAGAACTATCTAGAAACGAAAGGTTTTCTAAAGTGTTTGATGAATCTATTGAGATTAAGAAAAAGAAAAACTATATTCCACCAATGTCGCATCCTTGGAAACTTGCTTCATTTAAAAGGCAGATACAAAAAGCACACACCGATCATGTGTATGCCTAAACGGGTTTTATGCCGAGAAAACTTCTTGATCAATAGGCAGATAAAATTCTTAATGCTTATTAGCCAAGCAACAATATATTTGTTGCGTAGCTTAATCATTAATAGAATTTTATCTGGGTCCCTATTGTCAAGAAGGAAATTGGAATAAATTTTCCCGCAAATGTTTAAAAAATTTTGAGACATTTTCCTAAATTATTGACATTCCTATTTTTCATATCCCGTAATATATTATACCAAGCAAAAGAAAAAATATTTCCCTTTTTTCCAATAGAAAAGCAATGAAAGAAAAATCTTTTATTGCTTTTTTACTAAAAATTACGATTCTGTAAAAAGATAGGAATGTCATCGTCATCATCATCGTCATCATCGAAATCTTCAATGACTTCAATATCGCGAGTTTGACTACGTCTAGCAGTATTTTGAACATTGTTATAAACCGGTTCTTTTGGTACTGAATTCTTATCAAAGCCAGTCGCAATAACCGTAACAATTACTTCATCTGTCAAGTTTTCATTAATTACGGAACCAAAAATCGTATTGATATCTGTATTCGCAGCTGCTCTTACTACTTCTGCAGCTTGTTCTGCTTCAAACAAAGTCAAATTCACGCCACCCGTTACATTGATAATCGCATTGGTAGCTCCGGAAATGCTAGTCTCCAATAATGGAGAAGATACTGCTTGTTTAGCTGCTTCGATCGCCCGATCTTCACCCATACCAATACCAATACCAATAATGGCATTACCAGAATTTTGCATAACGGCTTTAACATCAGCAAAATCCAAGTTGACAAGTCCAACAACGGCAATCAAATCAGAAATTGATTGAACACCACGACGTAAGACATTATCTACTTCTTTAAAGGCTTCTAACATTGGCGTTGTTTTATCGATGATTTCACGTAAGCGATCGTTAGGAATTACAATTAACGTATCGACATGTTTTTTTAACTCATCTAAGCCTTTCATGGCATTGTCCATTCTTCTTTTTCCTTCAAAACCGAATGGTTTAGTAACAATAGCCACCGTAAGCGCACCTATCGTCTGAGCAATCTCAGCAACAACAGGAGAAGCACCGGTACCAGTACCGCCACCCATACCACAAGTGACAAATACCATATCCGCACCACTTAATGCATCTTCGATTTCTTTCTTTGATTCAACCGCTGCTTCACGTCCCACTTCCGGATTCGCACCCGCACCTAATCCATCTGTCAAATTAGCTCCAATTTGAATCTTTACGTCAGCTTTTGAGTTGTTTAACACTTGTAGATCTGTATTGGCTACAATAAACTCTACTCCTTTTACCCCTGACTCTATCATACGATTAACGGCATTACATCCACCGCCACCAATTCCAATTACTTTTATTTTCGCTAGTTGATCCATCTCTAATCCATTCACCATACAAATCCTCCTTAATCTCCAGAAAAATAACCGAATACTTTACTGATAATACTTTCGTTTGTACTACCGGTCATCCTCTTTTGCGTTGAAACTAAATCATCTGCTTGTTTATCGCTCATCATAGAATAACTTTTTCCACGTAATTCTAGTTTTGCGTAAAAATATTTTATAATTCCGAGTGCACTAGAGTACATGTTACTACGCGCCCCCATGGTATCTATATTCATCGTTGCCGCTCTTCTATCGAAGATATTCTCCACAACGTATTGAAAACCAGCTAATTCGCTAATTCCCCCAGTTATTATTATATAACTTATTTCCCGGTTTGTTAAGATGTTTATTTGCTTTTTCGCGAGTTTTAGAAGTTCGATTATCCGTCTTTCTACCATCTCTGAAATTTCTAATTGCCCGATCGATATTTTGGTTTGTTCTTTTGTTTCGACCTCAATTCGATCATTAGCATCAGCATAACGAGTGTTACTTACCGCAAAATTTTCTTTTAAAAATCTAGCCACGCTTTTCTTTACTTGATAAGCCTGCATAATATCTTGATCGATTATTTTAGAGCCTTCTTCAATCTTCTCTGTTTTAATCATAATTCCTTTATTAAAAATCGATACAGAAGTTGTGTCGTATCCAATATTAATCAGTGCCGTCACTTCTTTATCCATATCTTTATTTCTCGCACTATAGTAATCACCTAAAGCCGAAAAAGAAACATCAATAGCTTCGATATTACACATCTTTAATAAAGAAATTGTTTGCTTCAAAAAATATTTAGGAATCGTCGTAATTACTGCCTTAGCCATTAGTTTATTTCCCATTAAGCCTTTAGGATCACGAATTCCCTCTCCATCGTCAATATGAAAAGAAATAGGAACAATCGTAATTAGTTCACTATCATCCTGAATATTCCCTAGTGCCGCTTCATGAAGTACAGCATTCATCTCTTTAGCATCGATCATTTTCTCTGCATCAAGAGCAATTTCCCCTGATACAATATCAAAATTAATACCATCAGATGGTACTGTAACAATAGCTTGGTCAAGAGTAACTCCTAACATCTCTTCAATATTTTTTTTCGCTCTCAGCAAAGAAAGACAGGCTTCGTCCATATCAACAATCAAACTGTTTTTAATTCCCTTACTCCGAACATTAGTCGCAGCAAGAACGTGAAATTTCCCATGGACGTACTCTAAAACGACAATCTTAATTCCATAACTTCCTAAATCGATACCTGTGTATATTTTTCTCATACGCGTCTGTCCTGCTCCCTTACTTTAGCTTGATTTTTCTAATTCCTTTTTCCTACTACTATTCTATAGACCATTATACTATAAAAAAAATAAGAAGAAAAGAGAAAAAACAGGAAAAATGTTTGACAATTAATTACATTTTTTCCTTTTCTCTCTTTTTTCTCTAAGATAAATACTAAGCCATTTTATCTTTTCTTCCAAAGAATTCTAACCGTATAGAATAAGAATACAGCAAATAAAGCTACATATACCCACATCAATACCGTAGATAAAACACCATCTGTATATCGATAAATTACACTAGGAATACTCTCTGGAAAATATGCACGAATAAATTCTGAGATCTCTTTTACTCCGATATGATCTCTCACAAAAGTTAGTATTCGAAAGAAAATATCTAAACTAGCGATAAAATAAACGCTACTAGAAAATTTTCTAAAAAAACAAACTCCAGCAACAATTAGAATAATTAATAATACAGCATCAAAGCTCATGATTACATCCCCTTACTACTCTAGAAAATCATATCATATTTTTTGAGATTGGGCAACACGCTTTCGATACTACTTTTTCTGTTCTTTAACCACACCATCATCGAAAAAATAAATTATATCGGCAAGGTTTTCAATATCCTCTTTAATATGGGAAGCGATAATCACAATCTTATTCTTTTTTCGTTCTTCTTTTAGAACTTCACGAAGACTCTTAGCCGTTGCTTCTTCTACCCCATTAAAAGGTTCATCTAAAATAATCACTTTAGGGTCTTCCATTAAAACTTGCGCAATTCCTAGTTTTTGTTTCATTCCTAAAGAGTATTTACTAAACTTTTTATCTTTCTCTTCGTATAGATTTACTCTCTTTAACGTATTTTCTATCTCATCTCTACCAATTTTGTTTTGAATCGATGCTAGTATTTCTAAGTTTTCATAGCCGGTCAAATCACCAATAAAAGCAGGCTTTTCAATTAAAGCCCTCGTATCAGGTGGAAAAGCATGATGAAGGAAAAGATTCTTTCCATCATAGAGTACCTCCCCTCTCGTAGGTTCATATAAACCACATAGTATCTTTAAAAAAACACTTTTTCCACTACCATTTCTCCCTACTAAACCATAAATTTTTCCCTCTTCAAATTCCATCGAAACGTTTTTTAAAACGGGTATCTTTTTAAATTCCTTTTCAATATTTTTTACTTCAATTTTCATCTTTATCCTCCATTCTTAATTCTTTCAAAGATTACTTTTGCATACCGATTAAACATAACTAATAAAAGAGTAATCACAACAATTAATATCATTAACCAAACAAATAATTTTAACTCGTCAATAGGAATAATAACTAACCTCAATAATAGAAGTGCCACAATCCATAATAACCATCCATATTTTTTTAAAGAATAGTAAATAAATAGACATAACAACAAGATAAATTCGATCGTTAATGTAAACAAAAAGTCTTTTCCAAACAATGATAACACTTCAATAAACGAAACTCGTGACAGAAAACTAAAAAGTAAATAAATGAATAAATAACTAGCTCCCTTTACAACTAAGGTAAGACTAGCAATAGAAATCATTTTACTACTCAAGAATTTCGCCGGTAAGATTCTCAAAAACAAGTTTCCCATCTGTAAATCAATATCTTTACAAAATAAATAGATTGCTAAATAAACATAGAATACTAAAGTGAGTAACATAAATATTAGTTCTAAAATTTCATCACCAATATGATAAGATAAACCAAATATATTTTTAAAATCATCTAATTGTAATACAACATCTTTATTAATAAATACCCAATAGAGCAAACACAATAAGGCAACTAAATAAACAATTAATGGTTTTCTTAAATTGGTAACTAAGGTTCTAACATCATTCTTAATTACTGCGACAGTAAACTTTAAACGCAAAGTAAACTTTTCACTTTTTAAATAATCTAATAAAAGCCAAATTCCTTTTATCAATAGTATAGCCAATAATCCATATAAAACACTAATCGCAATTTCAAATAAGAAACTACCGTACTGAGCGGATAAAAAGAAATAGGAAATATGAATTCCGATATCCGAAACAGAACGAATAATATAATCTACAGGCAAAGAAACTAAGAACAAAACAAAGATTAGATAAATACAGTTAAAAATAGTAACTACCCATAAAGATAATTTTTTAAATAATAAAATATTCAAAGTAGAAATAATCTGAATCCAGAAATAAGTACGAAACATATACCATAAGAAATAAACAATATTTACTACTCCATGTTCAGTATTTGTGATTGAATAATTAACACTTCCAAACAAATTAATCAAAATCATCAAGAATAATAAATTAAGAAGGAATAAAATACTATTAAAAAACCAAGTTGAAATCATTAATTTCTTAATATGATCTTTTTTATTCTGACATCTTAGTTGAAAAGAAGGATCTCTTCCAAAAAGAAAATATATATAAATCGTATTTAAAAGAAAGATGAATAATAAAACCAAGAAGTAATTGTCGCTTGAAAAAATCGCAATCGTCATCTCATAGAAATTATCAATAAAAGAACTATAAGAAATGGATAGCCAAACACCAGTATAACCAGCAACAAAAAAAGAAGCTAAAATCAAAAGATAAAAACCAGATGTTTTGCTAACTAAAGAAAGCAGCTTTTTTTGAAATCTAATTTCATCCTTCATTTTGAATCACATACCTTTCTTTCTTACGATAAACAAGAAAAACTAATAACGTAGATATCACAACATAAACAAGAGAAGAAATAAACATATATTCAAAATGATCAACATCGCTACCAAAGATCCAAATGATAGGATCCTCAAAAGTAATAGCAAATTCTCCCATCTTCAAAACTCGACCAAAAAACATGCCAACCAAAGAAACAAGTACTACCTGAGTTAATAAATAAGCTAAATACACTCCCACCGTATTTAAAATAAAATTTTTAGCTTTATAAAAAACCAAATAAGCAGTATTAATGTAATAAATACTATGCAATGTAACTGAAGCAATCATCGTGAATAGATAAGGTATCCATAATGAACGAGCATACTCTCTACTACTCCAAAAGAAACTGCCCCCATATTCTAACTCACCAGGAGCATATTGAAACTCAAAGTTAGAAACAACACAAGTGATTAAAAAAGCAAGAACAATAAAAACAGGTAAAATAAGTAGACATTTTAAAGATTTTTTATAATGCTTTAAAAAATAGGATTTATAACTTTCGCGTAATAATTTATTTTTATACATCCCATTTTTTGTATCTTGATAAAAACCCCAAATAGCTGGGACTGCAACAAATAAAATGGCTAAAATAGAAAGATAATATAACTCCTCAGAGCCAGCTATAAGATAAGAAAATAGCAATGGTGCTGGTGGAATTTTCGTTCGCTCGATATCCTCTTCAATTGTTTCGCAACCATAACCATCAGCGTTAGTTAATTTACATTCGTCATAAATTTTTTGATTCAATTCTACTTCTTGATAATACTGTTGTAAAAAAGATTGTAACCCATATAAGAACCAAACCAATAAAAGTGCAATAGGTACTATAACTATCCAGTTATTTTTTATAAATTTTTTCATACTTTACTCCTAATATAATAATAGACAAGAGAGTGATTTTCCTATCTTTTTATTTTATAATCTTGTATTATCTAGATACCAAATGCCGTTAAAATAAACATCGTTAGAAAATGGATTAGCTGTTTTTAATTTAACACGGTATTCTGCTGGGTGTTTTACAGTATTTCCAGAATATGTTCCAGTTACCCCAGTATTTAATTCTTGAAATCCAGTAGTAGAACCAGTATCCATTTTCTGAATAGCTACTTTCATTGCCCTTTCAACCCACTTCTCATTATCAAATGCTCTAACATTTTTAAAATACTGATTAGACTCAATATCCTTTATGTGTGTACTTGAATTATAAACCCTACTATGTCCTTCCAAAGTAAGTCCTGCAAAATGCCAAATTGACTCCGCATTGACACCAACAGATGATAATAATGCCGTTACTGCAAATACAGCAATTGTTCCTTTTAATAATTTCATTATATACCTCCTACACCCTCTTGTCACCATAACTATAGCATAAAATACCAGCATTTTTTAAAATCCGTGATAAAATGTAGTTTTTTGTCGATTTTCGGTAATTTTGATCCCAAAAAATATAACTATCAGTTAACTTTTATAAGATAAAATCTACTTTTCAGGTTATTGATAAAGACTGCTTCCATGTCTTTTAAGCCAATTTTGTTATATAACCTTTTACGATCTCCACGAGAACATAAAAAAAGAGTAATCTTAGAGTCTACTTCTAAAATTACTCATATTTTGAAACTTCTCTTCCACTTTATATTTCTAAAATATCTGTTTTTCACACAAATGGTTTATCAATATTCTGTAAAGTAAAAATTACTTTTTTTCTCTTCTCCAAGGGTAGTAGAAGGCCCATGTCCCGGAAAAAGGGTAATATCATCTGGAAAAGTTTTAATATTAGTGATACTTCTCTTCATTTCTTCTATAGAGCCACCCTCTAAATCACAGCGACCAATTGATCCTTGAAAAATAAAATCACCACAAAACATCAGTTTCTCTTCTCTAAAGTAAAAACTGATCGCATCTTTTGAATGTCCTGGATTTTCTATCATTTCAAAAGAAAAAGGACCAATCACTATGCTTCCCTCTCTTAGAGTACTTTTATCATAAACTGGAATAGAATATTCTTTTATACATTCATCTAAAGCACCAACATGATCAAAATGATGATGCGTAATCAGTATCGCAAGCGGTTTTACATCCATTAATTTCTCTTTAATTCTAAAAAATTCATCGCCTGGATCAACAATTAACGCTTGTCCATCTTTCTTTAATACATAACAATTTTCTTCTAAATAACCAGTCACTACTACTTCTATTTCCATGTCATTTCTCCTAATCGTTTAATTTTTAAATGTCCATCTTCCGTCAAACTGATTTGATTCACCCCATGTAGACGCTTGATTTGTGGAAATTGTTCCCAATATTCTTGATTAACATAAAGGCATCGACTCGTCGTATGGTTAATTTTCTTCTTTGCGAGTACAAAGTTAGCATCTGTAATCGAAAACTCTACTCTCTTAACTGGTGCGTAAGGCATCCAATCTGAATCAAAGTGATAAGGATATTTATCAACCCATGTATTTTTGTGAATAATTACCCCATCTGTATATAAAACCATTGTATGATCATTATCCTTATGAAATAAATGAAATCTAGATTGTGGGTTTGTCCTTTCGTTGAACAATTCGATAGAATTAATTTTATTACGTCTTAAAAAATCTTCTCTTTCTTCCATTTTCATTTTTCCTCTCCTCTAGTAATACTAGAATATGAGAAAAATTAAGAAAGTAGAACCTCTTTTTTCTTTTTCTCGTCTCTTTCTTGTTTAGAATAAATACAGCCACAGTAATCTTGGCGATATAAGTGATATTCTTGGGACAATTCGATACTACGATGATAACCATTCTTCTTTTTAAAATCCGCAAATAAATAAGCGAGGTGGTACTTATCGGCAAGTTCCTGACCAATTTCATTTAATACACGGCTATTTTTATACGGACTAATCGATAATGTCGTCGTAAAATAATCAAATTGGTATTCTTTAGCTAATTTAGCGGTTTCTTCTAAGCGCAAACGATAACATTTAAAACATCGTTCGCCACCCTCTTTATCCTTTTCATGACCTTTAGCCATAGTAAAAAACTCTTTAGGATCATATCTACCTGGCCATACTTCAACGGGGTACTTTGTTTTCAACTCTTTAACTAGACGTTGTAACTCAGTTAATCTTTTCTCAAACTCTACTTCTGGAAAAATATTGGGATTATAATAAAGAATCGTAATATGAAAATAGTTTCCTAATACTTCTAATACTCGAGACGAGCATGGTGCACAACAAGCATGTAACAACAATCTAGGTACTCTATTTTTTTCTATTTCACTCTCGATGATCTTCTCCATCTCCAGTTGATAATTCATCCATTTCACCCCCTGTGACAAATAATTTATCAATTGCTTTTTTAGGAAGC
Source organism: uncultured Mycoplasmatota bacterium (assembly GCA_900543675.1). Taxonomy (GTDB): domain Bacteria; phylum Bacillota_I; class Bacilli_A; order RF39; family UBA660; genus Alloscybalousia. Next base: position 28,962 of record UQRY01000016.1, on the reverse strand, counting down.
AACATCCTTACATTTTTCACTACTCTAATTTCAAAACGATGAGCCGTAGTATCATACTCTTCCCCATCTAGGCACCAAGGTTTTTTCAACTTCTCATGAAAAGTTATCGTAATATGATCCGTACGATGAAAATAAAATCCTGGTACTTTAGTAATATCGTTAGTTTTTAAATAAATTAAACTTCTCACAATATCTTTTTTTGTCTGCAAATTAGAAAACAAAACTTCAAACTCGCTATCATTCAATTTAATATTTTTATAAAAATTATTAATTCCCGCAATCCGAGTCGCATTAGAAATTAACGCAAAAGTATAAAGTCCATGATACTTTTCACCATTTACCTCATAAGTAATTTCATAACTTGGCGTTTTCTTTCGAAAAAAATCTTTAGCTCCCAAAATAAAATAAGCAAGCTTACCTATTTTTTTCTTCATTTTTCGACTTGTTTCATACGCAATATTCATAAACTTACCAAACCCAGCGACATAAATAAACGGATGATCATTTAACAGACAAATATCTGTATTTACTACAACACCTGATAAAATCATATCCAAATTACGATAAGGATTCTTACCCATTCCATACATCATTCCAATATCATTAGTCGTTCCATAAGGAAGATGAGAAATCAAAATTCTTTTTTTCCGTTCAAAATTACCAGTCATTGCTTCATTAAAAGTTCCATCTCCACCGATAGAAACCACTAAATCAATATCGTCTGGCAAATTTTTAACAATTTCCCTCGCATGGCCATGATACTTGGTTTTATAAGTTTCTAACTGATAACCGTATTTATGAAACAAATCACTATATTTAGTAAATTCTGCCATCTGTTTTTTTCTCTTCTTGGTCGCCAAACCACTATGAGGATTGTAAATTAATACCGCTTTTCGCATAAAACACCTCTTGAATTTATTATATAGTTTTTTTATGAGAATTACAATCTATGAATCCAAAAAGAAAAAGTAGGTTACCCTACTCGCTTAAGTTATGATAAACATCTTGTACGTCATCTAATTCATCTAAGGCATCGACAAGATTTAATACCTTTTCTTTTGACTCATCATCTAGTTCGATTAAATTAGAAGCTACATAGGTAATCTCACTTGTGATATAAGAAGTTATTCCCATATTTTCTAATGCTTCTTTTACAGCTAAGAAAGTATCTGGTGTGGTATAGATTTCAAAAGTATCTTCGTTAACAATAAAATCATCTGCTCCTGCATCAAGCACGGTCATCATGATTTCATCTTCTTGATCATTCTTCTCTATGACAATAACTCCCTTACGTTCAAATAGATAACTAACACTACCATCTGTACCTAAATTACCACCACGTTTGGTGAAAGTAGAACGAACAAGAGATGCAGTACGATTACGATTATCCGTTAAACAATCTACCATAATGGCAATTCCATGAGGGCCATATCCTTCATAACGAATACTCTCGAAGTCTTCGCCTCCTGTACTTCCTACCGCTTTATCAATTGCCTTTTGAATGTTATCTTTTGGCATATTTTGACTACGACATTTTTCAATTACCATTCGTAAACTCGGATTGGCATCAGGATCTCCATTAGTTCCTTTCGCTGCTACATAAATTTCTTTGGCAAGCTTTTGGAAAATTTTTCCCCTTTCGGCATCGATTAACCCCTTTTTACGATGGATTGTTGCCCATTTTGAATGTCCACTCATTTTTTCACGTCCTTTTCCTATTATTATATGATTATAGACTAGCTTTCCATACTAGTATTTCTTCGTACTTCATAATATTATCATAGAATGAAAAAAAAGAAAAGATTTCTCTTTTCTAATTTAATATCTTCTAATCGTCTTCTCAACAATATTTTTAATATTTACTTCATTGAATGGTTTTTGAAGCATATCGACAATTGGATAAGTAAAAGCACGATCAATTACTTCTTTAGAACTATCTCCAGTAATAATGGAAACAGGTACTTGTTTAAACAAATCATGGGCCTTAAAATAATCAAGTACTTCAAAACCATCTACATTAGGCATATTTAAATCAAGTAACATACCGACTATCTTGCCATCTGTATTACTATTTACAATATCCAAAGCTTCTTTACCATCATTGGCAATCACAACATCGAAAGTATTGTTGAAAATCTTTTTAATAAAATTGCTGACGATATTTGAATCATCAACCACTAGAATCTTTTGTTCTTTTACAACAGGAGTAGCTTCTGCCTTTGATACTGTATTTGCATCTTCTCTACCTAAATACTGCTTAACCAAATGAACAATTCGATTTGCTTCTGTCATCAACTCATCAAAATGATCAGTAACATAATACATATTGTTAGACTTACTTTCCATTTCATGCTGATAAGCAAGATCTGCTAGTTTTTCAAACCCAAAATACCTAGCATCGCTTTTTAAAGAGTGAACCAAAATCGCATAATTGGCCATATCAGCAATTTCTTTATAGGTTTTTATTTTCGATAATTTATCCTCAACATCAGTTAAAAAAGTCTCAAGCGTATCATTATATGTTTCCATATCCCCAAATAGCTCTAGGCTTTTCTGAACATTAACGCCATTATTGATTAAAAAATTTACATCTTTCATCTTTACACTCCTATTCTTACTACTTATAACCTAATTATAGCACAGTTTACTATTTTGTGTTTAAAAATTTGCGGATAACGCGATTTAGTTCCTTACGGTCGATTGGTTTAGATAAATAGTCATCAAATCCTTCTTTTAGATATTTCTCTTTCATTCCCGAAATAGCATTGGCTGTTAGGGCTATCGTTGGCGTATGAAAATCAGAAATTTCTTTGAGTTTTTTCAACGTTTCAACTCCACTCATCTTTGGCATCATATCATCTAATAAAATAAGATCATACTCTTCTTTTTGCAAGATACGATTGATACATTCAAACCCACTATCGACTTCTTCTGTTTTTATATTATAATCTTTTAACAGTCTAGAAGCGACTTTCAAATTAATTTTATTATCATCAACGATAAGTACTTTTTTATTCACTAAAAGACTTAAATCGATCGGATCTTCCTTTGGCAGAACTTCACTAGTAGAAACAGTCGGAGTCAAAACAATCTGTTGATCAAGTGCAACAGTAAACTTAGAGCCTTGGCCATAAATACTTTGCACAACAATTTTTCCATTCATCAACTCAACCAATTTTTTAGTAATCGCAAGTCCTAGTCCAGTTCCTTCAATGGTAATATTTTTTTCGATATCAAACCGCTCAAACTTGGTAAATAATTTATCAATCTTTTCCTTTTGAATACCAATTCCAGAATCTTCAACAGAAATAATTAAACGACAGACATTCTCTTTTTGAATACAACTTACGCGAAACTCTATATACCCAGTCTTAGTATACTTTATCGCATTCGTTAATAGATTAAGCGTAATCTGTTTAATACGCATATAATCACCAAATAAAGTTTTAGGAAGTAATGGATCAAAACTTGTTCTAAATTCAATAGGCTTCTCTCCTAACCGAGCTTTAGAAAGCGCAACTAACTCTTCTAATATTTTCGCCGGTTCATACTCCGTATTGACAATTTCTAACTTGTTAGCCTCAATCTTAGAGATATCTAAAATACCATTAACAATTTCTAATAAATTTTCCGATGCCATGATAATATCGTTAACTTCTTCTTTAGCTTCGTTAGAAATTTCTTCTTCTGCAAGTGCTTGACTGAATCCAACGATCGCATTTAATGGTGTTCTTATTTCATGAGACATACTAGATAAAAATTCTGATTTGGCATTATTCGCCTTTTCTGCTTGATCTTTAGCTAAATTTAACTCATTAATCAATTTTAAATCTGGATTTTCTATTGTGTGATACATAAAAACGACAACAAAAGCAGTTAAAGAAGTCACTAGTAACATTTCAGGATGACTAAGTTGAATTAATACGACAGGAATACAAAATAACGAAAAAGAAATAATTGGTAATATCTTTTTCTTCTCAATATTCTTACGTTTTCTTAAAATATAAATTATCCAACCTATGATACAAACTGCCGCAATAACATATAGAAAAATACAATTTGGCCCATAAATATAAACAATATTTCCCTCCTTATAATAAGTAAATGGAAGAATAAAATTTAAAACAGCTGCCAAAAGAAAGAAAACTGAAATAGTACGAACCGTCTTATTTTTAAAAATATTAAGATTCTCTTTTTCAAAATGTTTACCTATACAAACAATATATATCGTAATTAAATAAGTAAAAGTTAACAAATATAACATATAAAATTTAACGATCAGCCAGCGAACAATACTAGATTCTGGCAAACTAAGATGAGCAAAAATTCCCGCTATATCTAAGATAATTCCTAAAATAGTCGTAATTAATAATGCTGTATAAACATTATTTTCAGTTGTCTTGATCTTCTCTTTACTAAAAAACAAAAAAGCAATTAGTAATAAATAAACCAAACTAATGATTAATAAAGGAATACTAAAATGCATATCTACACCTTCCCACAAAAAAGATAGAATAACCTTTACTACGCTACTCTATCCCATTATACAAAATATTATTATTTTTTTAAAGATAATTTTTTTATTTTTCTGTACTCTTCAGGATAAATAAATTTACACAACACTTCTTGTAATTCTCTATTCTCTTGTAAGCATTCTTTCTGAATAGATAAAAATAATTCCATTGCTTGTTTTGGATCTTTATTTCCTACTTTAAAAGGTTGGCCAAAATTAACAATTAGTTTTGATGCTTTACGTAATCTCTCATCCTCAATCCATAAAGTAGTAATTGGTTGAATCCAAGCATCATTCTTTTTCGCTAAATGAATAAAAGCATCATCAAATGTACCGAAATCTTGATTTGGAGGTCGCCTAGTTGTACCTTCTGCAAAAATACCGATATTCTCTTTGATCTTTAAAAAATTATTCATATCACGCATAGCTTCAAAATTATTCGCGTTAGGGTTATCACTTTTTCTATCAATAGGAAAATATTCTAGTTTTTTAAAGCAATTTGCCGTGATTTTACATAAAATAGGATTTTTACTATTATTAAATATACTATCTGTACCTTGAAAGAAACGAAGTAAAGCAGCCCAATGGATATGTAAATGAGCAACGCTTGTAATGACTAATGGATCAAGTGTACTACGATGATTAGGTGCGTAAACGACTCCAGAGCCATCAAAAGACTGATCAGAATGACGAATAATAATTGGTCTAAAAGTACCTAAAATAATAGGAACAACTAATTTTAGTTTATTGTAAAACAAATTAGACTTAGCGGCGCGATCATAACAAACAACATTTTTAACACCTAAAAGTTTTTTTATCTTTTCATCAAGAACATCATAAGCAAACGAATCTATTCTTTCACAATTTTTAGTAGATGCTACTTTCTCATTATGAGTACCAGATACACAAACAGTTTTAATTCCGGCACGATTCAACTCTTCAATAATCTCTGGTTTATCTTCAAAAACCAAATCCGGTTTAGCTTGTTTAATAGCTTCTATCTTAGTTTGGTCATCTTCGAAAAAGTGAAAATGAGATGGAGTTAAAAATACACCATTTTGAACATATTGCCCTTTAGTAAATAATCTAGCGACACTTCCCACAACATCTTGATGACATGTTTTCTTACGGGAAGTATAAATTTCTACATCGTGGCCCTTCTTCTTTAAGTCATTTAAAAAGGTAGCTGCCCCATCCCTAAATTTTTCACCGAATGCAAATTCAATAAAACGAGGACTAACCCAAAATTTATCTAAAGCTTCTTTTACCATTTTTTTTGCTTCTTCTGGAGTACAATTTTTTTCACAACGGAAAAAATTTTCCATATCCATAATCTCTTCTACTTCTAACTTATCTGGATATTTTACCGTCATTTTATATTTTTTTTCAAAATAAGGTATAGCTTCTTCACGAATAAAACGATTAAAATCTGTCATTGTTCCATCTGTATCAAATATTACTTTCATAAACTCCTTCTCTCTTTTCGTGGCTATCATACTATTTCTAAAAATAAAAGTCAATCATCCTATAATTTTCATGTACAAATTAACAAAAACTATTTTTTCTTAACTCTCTTATAATCTTCATAATTTCCAAGATAACTATTTAACTTACAGTTTTCAATAGCGACCACTCTATCGGCTAATTTATTGATAAAATACCGGTCATGAGAAACAAATAAAATAGTACCAGTAAATTCTTTTAATGCTTCTTCTAACATTTCTCTCGTATCAATATCGATATGATTAGTGACTTCATCTAAAATCAAAAAATTAGCTTGTTCTTTAATTAATTCTAACAACTTAAGACGAACCTTTTCTCCACCAGATAAAGTACCTACTCGTTTATAGATGGCATCGTCAAAAAAGAGAAATTTGGCTAAAGTAGCTCGTAAAATAGTCTCGTTGCCTTGAAAATTTTCTCGAACAGTCTCTAGTACCGTTTTATTTTCATCTGTAAAATAAATTTCTTGTGGAAGATATCCAACTACAACCTGACTACCTAATTTAATTGAAGAAGAATCTGTTTGTTTAGAAGAAATAGACAAAATTTCTTTTACTAATGTAGATTTCCCTGTTCCATTCTTCCCAATCAAAGCAACATGTTCTCCGTAGCGAACCAAAAGACTAGTCTTTTTCAATAAACTTTTATCACCAATAGAAAGAAACAAATCTTCTATTTTTAATACTTCTTTACCAGAACGATGAGCCACTTCAAACTGAAGAGGAAGTTCCTTTTTTTCTTCCGGTTTTGTGAGAACTTCAATTCTATCTAATCTTTTTTGAATACTAGCTGCTCGTTTAAAAAAGGATTCACCATAAGGAGCAGCTAACTTTCCAAACTCCTGTAGTTTTTTTATTTTATTTTTCATCGCTTCGATCATTTTTTGTTGATCTTTATACTTTTCAAATTCAATCATGATTCGTTTTTCATTTTCCAGTTGAAAATACGAGTAATTTCCAAAAAACACATCGATCTTACCACCAGACAAAAGCATCGTCTTTGTCGCTACTTGATCTAAAAAGTATCGATCATGGGAAATAATAATCATCGTTCCATCGTAACTTTTTAAATAATTTTCAAACCACTCTAAAGTTTCCATATCTAAATGGTTAGTAGCTTCATCTAAAAGTAATAAAGAAGGCTTTTTTAAAATAAGAGAAGCTAAATAAACAATCGTCTTTTCTCCACCAGATAAGGTTTGAAACTTCCTATCTAACATCTCTTCACTTATCTTAAAGCCAGCACACACCTTACTGAATAATGTCTCTTTTTCATAACCACCTGCTTCGTGATATGATTGTTCTAAATCGCAGTACTGATTACACAATTTTTCTAAACGTTTACTATCCGTTTCTGAAGCAAGTAAATTAGCGACATGATTCATTTTTTCTTCAATTTTTTGAAGAGGAAGAAAAGCACTCATGAGAATTTCTCTAACCAATACTTCTTGATCGACTTGTGGGGGAATTTGTGGAAGATAACCGATCGTAAGTCCCTTGCGTAAAGCCATCTCGCCTTCATCAAAGGTTTCTAAACCAGCTATTATCTTTAATAACGTACTCTTCCCACACCCATTTGAACCAATAAGTGCGACTCTTTCATTCGTACTAATCTTGAAATCAAGTTCTTTGAACAATTCTCTCGTCCCAAAATGTTTACTTGCTTTACTGATGTTTACCTCGATCACGATAATCCCTCCAAATATGAAATCACTATTATTTTATCATGAAAACACATTACCTTCCAAATTATCTAGAAAATAGAGTAAATTTCTTGAAATAGAAAACTAGCTATGTTATGATGAAAAAGTAAGAGCGACTACTCAAGCACCCAAAAGGGAAATATTTAAGTCCATTTAGCTTGAGTACTTGCCTTTGTTTTTTTGGTAAGCACCAATCTATTAGGATTGAGTGCTTTTTTTGTAATCGATTATTTGACTAGAATGAAGAGTAAGACAATTAGTGAAAAAATGATTACTAGTAAAGATGAGATTAGCAGATCTTTCTTAACCATACTAAGCCTCCTTCCTACCGAAGTTGGCAAGCACTCAAAGTTAAATATTTCCCAGTAAAAAACTAACAAAAAAAGAAAGTAAAAGCAAATGAATCATTTCCTGTTTTACTCTCTTTATATAAGCCAATTATATTTATTCAGTGAACCTCACTGAGTTTTATTTACGATATTCGAATTCAAAATCTAAAATTCGTACTTTATCGTTTTCTTTTGCGCCTAACTCTTCTAATTTATCATCGATTCCCATTTTACGAAGTCGTTTGGCGAAACGAAGCACACCTTCCTCAGTCGTAAATTTTGTCATTCTAAATAATTTTTCGATTTCTTCACCATGAACTACCCAAGTTCCATTATCTTCTCTAGTAATCGTATATGGTTCTTCTTTCTTAAACTGATAAAGAACATGTCCTTCAAACTGATCCTCTTCATATAATGGTTCTTCTTGGATTTTTTCTAACATGTCGCCAAGTTCTAACAAGACTGGTTCTAACCCTTCTTGGTTCATCGCACTAATCGGAAATATTTTCGCATCAACCAAAGATTTAAATCTTTCTAAATTTTCTTTAGCTCCTTCGATATCCATCTTATTAGCAATCACAATTTGAGGTTTTTCTATTAATTTTGAACTGAAAGAAGCAAGTTCACGATTAATGAGTAAATAATCTTCATAAGGGTCTCTACCTTCAGATCCTGACATATCAACAACATGCGCAATTACTCTTGTTCGTTCAATATGACGTAAAAACTTATCTCCTAAACCTTCTCCATGGCTAGCCCCTTCGATTAATCCAGGCAAATCAGCCATTACAAAAGTACGATTTTTCTTATCTTTAACTACTCCTAAATTAGGGGTGAGTGTCGTAAAATGATAAGCAGCAATTTTCGGTTTTGCCTTAGATACCATCGAAATTAAAGTACTTTTTCCCACACTTGGCAAACCAACTAAACCAACATCCGCTAATAATTTTAATTCTACCTTAATATACTTTACTTCACCAGGTTCACCATTTTCACTATAATTAGGAGCTGGATTACTTGGCGTCTTAAAAGCAGTATTTCCGCGACCACCACGACCACCATAAGCAACTACTACTTCATCATCTTTTCCACGTAAATCCGCTAAGATTAACCCACTATCGGTATCCGTAATAACTGTTCCTTGGGGAACTTTAATCACAATATCTTCACTATTTTTTCCGTTACAGTTTTTACCCGTACCATTTTCGCCTTTTTTCCCTTTAATAATCTTATGATAACGTAAATCTAATAAAGTATGTAACCCTTGGTCGACTTTAAAAATAATATTACTACCACGGCCACCATTTCCACCATAAGGTCCTCCCATCGGAATATATTTCTCCCGACGAAAAGCAGTACAACCATCACCACCATTACCGGCATGAATCTCCATATACACTTCATCAATAAACATAAAAACACCTCCCTCTTTTTACCTCTAATTAATGATTAGGCTTATAATAGTTATCACCTAATTTTTTTGCTAGTAACTTAGTCTTTCCATTTTCACCAATGGATACAATATCAACGACACCTTTTTCTTTAGGAATCCTTCCAATAACTACTCTACTATTAACAGGTAAAGCAAGTAATTGATCAGAAACTACGCCTAATAAATATAATTTCTGAATCTCATAAATATCTTCTGTCCAACTACCATTTTTACTTCTACCAAGCATAGAAAAAGAAATCCCTGTTTTTTCACTCAAATAAGGTATCTGATCTAACAGTTCGCTGATTGTATCAGAATACGCTACAATCTTATCCGGATAAAAACCGGCGATATTAACGCCATTAGGAAGTGGAATGAGCATCTGAGCCACATCTGGTGCTTCTTCTATTGAAGTCACCTCTTTTGGCCACTTTTCTACCTTCCATTCACACTCACTAAATAATTGATTGACATTTTCTTTTGTTAATTCCATATAAGCCTCCATAATAATAAAAAAAGAATAGCGCTGTCACTATTCTTCTACTACTGGGTAAACACTTGCTCTCTTCTTATCTTTTCCAAGTCGTTCGAATCTGACAATACCAGATACTTTAGCAAATAACGTATCATCATTTCCTCTACCTACGTTTACACCAGGCATAATTTTAGTACCTCTTTGACGATAGATAATAGATCCTGCTGTTACAAACTCACCGTCAGCAGCTTTAGCTCCTAATCTGCGTCCTGCTGAATCACGACCGTTAGCCGTAGAACCTTGTCCTTTATGGTGAGCAAAATATTGGATATTTAATACTAATCTACACATATTCGCTTTCCTCCTTACTTTACTATAATATTTTTAGGGTAATTAACTTGTAATTCTTTCAATAATTCAATCATATTCCATAATAACTTCTGTCCGATTTCTTCATCACGTTGAACGATCAACTTCATTTGATCTTTCTTTTCTTCTACCGTTAAAAAGCCAGATACCACACTATCAATGCCATTTACTGTAGTAATCACGATACTACTCACACTACTACAAACAATATCTTTACCAAAATCAGCATAATTAGCGTGTCCCGTAATGGTTACCTCACAAACAGAAGAATGATTATATTTTACTTTTACGACTATCACGAAATTTACCCATTAATCTTTTTAATTTCTACTTTTGTATAAGGTTGTCTGTGACCAAGTGTTCTACGATTACTACGGTCTTTGCTCTTATATTTGAATACACGAATCTTCTTTTGTTTACCGTGTTTTACAATAACACCTTCAACATTTGCTTTTTCTACGTAAGGATTTCCAATCTTACTATCGAGCATTAAAACCTCATTAAATACAATTTTGTCTCCTTCATTACCGTCTAATTTTTCTACGAAAATTACACTTCCTTCAGAAACTAAATATTGCTTTCCACCTGTTTTAATTACTGCGTTCATTACTATACCTCCTTTATCATTTTCTAGACTCACTCTTAAGGTACAAATTACTTTGTTTTTCTAACCTTTTCAATGTGGTTTGAAGACTAGAGGTCTCAAACATCTAGAATAATACCATAAACATGCTTACAAGTCAAATAATTTCCATGATTTTTGTGAGAATATTCGTTTTTTCTTATTCCTTTTTACCGCAATCGATAACAATTAGTGGAACAACTATTTCCTCTTCTGTATATCCAGCATGATGAGAAAATAATACTCTATCTCCTTCTGAGATTAAGCATTTATTGGAGTTCTCTGCTATAGCGATAAAGTCCCCAATCGCACTATTAAATAACAAATTAGGTTTTCCATCTCCAAATAATTGACTATTTATAACCTCTTCCTTATCATATAAAGAAAAGTATTCACCCAATAACTCTTGAAACTTTTCTTTAAATTTATCTTGTAAACCTTCTTTTACTTTAAAAGATACCGCACGCTGTTCAATAGAAGGAGTTCGCTCTAACATATTTACAATTTCTGGATAATCATTCAAGTAAATAGGTTCTACTGGAATATGACCATGATCAGCAAGAACAATCACTACAGTATCGGTTAATTCCTTACATAACGCTTCTATTTTATCATTTCTTACTTTTATTAACCGTTTAACTTCTTCGCTATCTGGGCCAAGTAAATGCATCGAGTGATCCGGCTCATCATCATAAGCATAAATAAACTTCTTACTAGACGATTTAACTTCCTTTTTTATTCTCTCTAACATTTCATCTAAATTAGAATACTTGTTTTCACCAAACGGAAAGAGTTCCCTTGCTTGGTAAAGGCCAATCTCATTGATTTCACTAGCGATGGTCTTTGTTGCCAATAAATCTTTTACCGTTAAAAACTCTTCGCATAGTTCTTCTTTTCCTTTTTCACTATTCAAGAACAAAGTAATTGTTTTATCGATCGGCTCAATATAAGTATCCCACCCTAACCAACCGTGTTCTACGGGATTTAGTCCTGTCCTTATCGAAGTAGTAGCTGCTGTTGTTGTAGCAGGAAAAACAGTAGTGATATCTTTTACTCTTTGTTTAAGGAAAAAAGAATTCTTATCTAAGCTTCGTTCTAATATTCTAGAACCCATTCCATCAAATAAAATCATCACCACATTACTCGGCTTTCTTTCCTCTAATAATTGATCAAGAAAAGAATTGGTTTGATGTGGAGACGTTAAACCAAAATATTTTCTAATCGAACAGGCAATATTGGTTAAACAATCCTGATAATTATTTTTTACTTGCATATTTTTCTCCTTCACTATTTATAGAAATATATTTTTCATATACTGGAGCATAGGTATCGATTGCTTGATTAACATCGATAATATAATCTTGAACCATACAATGCGCATAAACATCATCATAATATTCACGCAACTTTTTGCCACCTAAAGCCTGCATTGTTTTCGCAGAAGCTAAATTATCTTTATCACAATCCATGAATACTTCTTCTATCCCATGTTGCTGACAACACAAAAGACCCAAATACAAATTAATTTTATTATACCCTTTTCCTCTCTCCGTAGGTCGAATACTATAACCAATATGGCCACCAAATTCCTTTAATTTTTCATTTAATGCCAAGCGAATATTAATCATACCAACAATTTTTTGATCACTTTCTCTAACCAAAAAGTAAGTTTCACTAGGTACTTTTTCTTCATTGGGGATTCGATTTCTATCTTCTTCCAACTTATCTAACCACTTCTCATAACAATCTAAATAGCGATGTAGTCCACCTATACCATTAATTTTTGAGTGATAAGTATAAAATTCTTTAATATAATTAATTGCTTCTTCTTTATGTTCACTACTAGGAATGACTAATTTTAACTTATCCATTCTTTTTCACTTCCTATCTTTTAATCCACATTTTCAAATTTTAATCATTAACACTATAAACAAATCCTTTCGCTAATTCTTACCTTTTCTATCTTCAATCTACCATTTATAGTGTTTTTCGGTAACCAATAGAAAAAGCCACGAATAATCTTCTCGTGACTCCAAATACATGTGTAGGTAAAACTTACCCGAGATAGCTCACAACTACTTGCTTATATCTCCTCACTTGTTTAAATCATACAGAAAAATAAATGAAAAGTCAATAATAACATTTTAACAATACTTGAACTAACTCTTCTACCCTGTTTTTATATTTTTGGTTTTATTCTCTTTTGATAAACAGGCTCTTTTACATCTTTTTTTAAGCGATTTAAAACACCAAACAAAGTACCTTTAGTAACAGGAATTTCTTTTTCTTTTAAGAATTGAAGTGCTTTTTCTAATTCATTACTCTTATATTTTACTACCTGCCCATTCAAAAATAAGTTGCTTGGATAAAATCCTCCTGAACTGCGTTCCATCGCCTTAATTTCATTTGTTCTTAACATACGGAAACTCTCTTGATTCTTTGTCATATATTGATCAATTATTCTAGCAGCTTTCGGCTTAGATAAACTTTTAGCTAATTGTTGAATGAAGTAAGGAGAATAACCATATTTCTCATAATGACTTAATAAATCATATGGCCTACTTTCAACCATGCAAGCTTGCATCTCATTAGATACTTCATCTACAGTTTTTAACATAAAAGCCAAAAATTTCTTAGCAGCAAGAGATGCTTTTTGATTAACAAGTACTGTGGTTTCTTCATCTACTTTTTGGCATACTTTCCGTAAAAATTCAAATTCTTTTCGATCAACTTTAAAAGTGGTACAAAACTTATTAATCGTCTCTTCTTCAGCATTAACAAACTGGCGCATCATCAAAATCGCATTCCCACCAAATTCATCTAAGGTAGCCTGTATTCTTTTTTGATGGCGCTCTTGTTGTCTTTCCGCTATCTGTTGATTCTTTCTTTCTTCCATGAACATTTTTATTGTCCGCACAGTAATACCTAGTTCTGAACTCTTTTCATTTTCATCATTTAGAAAAGCAGAAAAAGTCTTTTGAACATAAGTATTAGATACATTTAATTGTTCGGAACAATACTGATAAAATTCTTTCATAGTAGAAAATGAAGCATATTGATGAAGAAAAATAGATAAAATCATCAAGTTCAATTTCGTACTTTTTAATTGTTTATCCACTACCGTAATTGCCTCATCGGCTTGATCTTTTTGATTTTTACAATTTTCAAACCAAGTTTTTATCTTTCCTATTTTCTGGTCGTCATTAGGCATACTTTTTTCAGCATATTCTAAAATATCTAAATAACACTCGTAAGAATAAACTAACGAATCAGATAAAAATGGATTAATTCCTTGCTTATATACCGATACCAAGCTTTCCAATGCATCAGTATAAGTTTCTTCTATTCTTTCCAAATATAAATTTTGACAGTGACGAAATAACCAATGTTGAAATGAAGATGATGTTATTCCATGTTGTCTAAAAAACTCTGCCATTTTCGAATAATTATTTAAATCACTAAGTGGTAACTGTTCAATTAATGGATAAAGAGTTTCCGCTACTCTATCTTGACTGCGAGCTAAAATTCCCTTTTCATGAATAGACTGATCAAAATAATGAGGATCACGCTGATCTACCCAATCACTTAATGCTTTAAAAGCTTCATGATCTTCTTCTGGAATAAAATCATGACAGTAATGAATAAAACGATAATCTTTGGTCTTAGCCATTTTTTCAATATCTGGCATTAATCGTTCATAATTTTCCTTGGTATAAATTTTCTTTTCCCAGGCTAAATCTTGATCAACAATTTCTTTTAAATTTGGAAATTCTTTTTTTCCAACTACTGTTTCTAAAAATGTTTGAGCAACTCCAAAAGCACCATAAGGAATATCCATTAAATATTCCAAATGCTTCCTCTTCATCCAGTTAATTTCATGTGATTTAGCAATCAAACGATAATCATAATATAAAAAGAAATCAAAATTGCTCGTTCCATCTTCTTTTACTGGTGAAAAATCTAAACCGGTAGAATTCACAAACTGACAGAATTCATCAAAATCAAATGCAAAATGGTTTAATCGATATTCACTTTCTAAAGATTTAATCTGATCAAATAACCAAACTCTCTGCTCATTCCCCTTTAAATGCGTAAGACAATAATAAGGTAATCCTAACGCGTAATCTTTAAAGTGTTTATATTCACTATTGTTTACTTCTTGTATATTTTGCATAGCTTCTTTAACCGAAAACTCTTTTTTTTGTTCATATAACATAGTATCCTCCCCTTTTCTGAGTGGGTATTATAACACAAAAACAAGCTTTACACAAATAAAAGAGATCAAAACACAAAAAAACAGGGAAAAATCTAAGTCATTTTACTTTAAAAGTACTCAATAGTCTCATGATAAAATCTTACTATTTATCTTATATCTTTCTATTTTATATCTTAGGACGAATTCGTTTTTGAAACCCATTTTGATTTTGCTTATTTTTTACTTGTTTCAAACTAACAAATAGAGTTCCTTTAGTAATAGGAATATTCTTTTCATTCAATATATTTAAGGCCTGTTGAAATTCATTAACATTAAAATTAATCATTTGATCTTTTAAACAAATACGACCTCCTATTAACCCAAGTGAACTTCTTTCCATAGTAGTAATTTCAGTATTAGATAGTGGTTTAAACAGTTCATTATTTTTAGCCATATAATTTACAATAATTTGTTTTTCATTACTAAGATTACCTAAACGACCTGCTATTTGGGCAATCAAAGAAGGATCATAACCATATGTTTCAAAATGTTTAAACACGTCATAAGGAACCTTTTCTCGATTACATTTTACAATATCAACAGAAACTTCACAAACTATTCTTCTCATATTATGCAAAAACTTAACTGCTGCTAGGCGAGTTTTCTGATCAACTAATTCTGATATTTCAACGTCCACTTGACGACATAATTTTCTTAAAAAATCAAACTCGTTTCGTTCAATATCAGTATGTGAACAAAACTTTGTAATCGTATCTTCATCAGCTTCAACGAATTGACTCATTACAGCAATAGCTTTTTCACCAAATTCATTAATTAACTTTTCTTTTCTTTCCTGAAATCTAATTTTCTGTGATTCTCTTTGTTTAGCATATTGTAATTCTTTCATTTTCGTTCTTGCTAAACGATAAACTTCACTTAACTCTGAATCATTTTCTTTTTGCAAAAATTTCTTAATTAATCTTCTCTGTTTTTCACGAGAAATAGAAAATCTTTTTTCAGCATAGTCATAAAACTCTTGTATACCAGTAAGAGAATCAGCAAGTCTAAGAAAAGTAGATATCAATAATAAGGCTTGTTTTGTATCTACAAGTTCTTTCTTCATCGTTGACACAGTAGAAAGTAAGCTTTCTTTATTTTTCTTAAAACTAATTAACCAAGAGATAATTAAGTCCAATTCTGCTTTTTGTTCTTCAGGCAATTGCTTTTTAGCACATTGAATACATTCTAAATAATACGCTAGTTTGTCCTGTAAATTTTCAATTCCCTCAAAAGGATCATCATCATTTTGCTTTTTCTTTTCTAAATCTTTAACCACTTCTAAACTTTCACGATTAAACCGTCGTTGATATTCTTCCAAACCATAATGAACTAATTCCAACCTTACCGATTGTGACTTAATTTGATAATAAGTATACAAATAATTATCTAACTTACCCCAATTTTTTAAAATAGAAGAGGGAATTTCATCAATATGCTCAATAACCCACTGTTTTTCCCGTTCATCACTCTTTACATAAATAAGGTAACGGTCAATTGAATCTTTAAAATATTTTTTATCCCGTTTTCTTAACCATTTCACCAATGAAGCAAATATCTCTTGATCTTCTACGGGAATAAAATGTTTAACAAAATGTTCAAATGTATAGTCCCTACTATTTCTCATTTTTTCGACAAGTCCTATTAATCGTTCATAATTTTCTTTAGTATAGATTTTCTTTTCCAATGCTAAAATTTGATCAACTGTACGTTTTAAAGTTGGAAATTCACTCTGTCCAACCTCTGTTTCTAAAAATGTTTGAGCTGAGCCAAAAGCTTCGTAAGGAATATTCCTCAAATATTCCCCTTTTCTTTCCCTCATCCAATCAATTTCACGTGATTGGGCAATCAAGCGATAATCGTAGTATAAAGAAAAATCAAAATGATTAGTTCCATCTTCTTTTACTGGTGAAAAGTCTAAACCGGTAGAATTCACAAACTGACAAAATTCATCAAAATCAAACGCAAAATGATCTAATCGATATTCATTCTCTAAAGATCGAATCTGACCAAATAACCAAAATCTCTTCTCCCAATCTTTTAGATGCGTAAGATAATAATGAGGTAACTCCATTGTGGAATCTTTAAAGTGCTTAGATTTATCATTATTTACTTCTTGTATATTTTGCATAGCTTCGGTAACCGAAAACTCTTTTTCTTGTTCATATAACATAGTATCCTCCCCTTTTCTGAGTGGCTATTATAACATAAAAAGGATATTTACGCAAATAAACACTATCAGAAAAGTACAAAAAAACTAGAGACTATCTAGTTATATTTTCTAATAACAACCATTATATTATCTAGTTTTCTTTTTGACAAAGCCAGACAATTTCGTTTTTTCCTTTTCTTCTAATGGCGGATATATTTCTGCTAAATTAGGAAAATAATGGATACCAAGCTCTTTGTTTAAAATTTCCTCGTCTTTTTCCATTTCTTGTTTTATCTTGGTACATACGCCGGATTTATCAAATAAAATTTCCGCATTAAATAGATAATTCCATTTCCTTAATTCTGAGGGATTTAAAGCCACTAAAGTGTAGTCAAAACTACGATCACAGTTTAGACACAAGGTTAACCCAAATCTACGTAAATTATCTTCATGAGCATACCCCCTATTATAAAAACCTAGATGATTAACAAAATAATTATCCAAATTGTCAGTTACCAAAGTAATTGATAGTGCTGGGCCACCCTTTCTTGTATAAGGAGAAAAAAAGGAAAAATAAACACAATCTATATCCCCATCTTTCTCAAAAATCTTTTTTAATCGAGCTAATTCTTTGACTATATTGTCTTTCTGTTCTTCTGTAATCATGATTGTTTCCATATTAGTCCTCCGTATTTATAACTATAAGTATAGCACAAATAGAACTATCTAAGTACCAAAACATTCAAAATAAAAAGAAAAGATTCTATTTATTTAATTCACCATATTCTTAAAACTAGCTAAACTGGTATTTTTATAAATGATATAGCGAGGAACATAATATTTATTTGAATTTCTAGTCGCCTTTTTATTTCCGCCAACAAACGCAAGAGAAAAACCAGATTCTTTAATGGCTTCCACTAATGTGGTATTCGTCTGATAGAATGGATAACAGAAAGCCAATTGACTGCCAATCGTCTCGATAGAAGTATTAAGATCTGCTTTTAGCTCTTCCTTAGATAATAATAATGTCTTATACCCACACCGATCATTTATACAATAGTGATTATGATGAAGATCATGACCATGAGACTCTATTTCTAAATAAGAGGAAGAGGAGTAACGTGAAACTGGCCACCATCCACTAATCAAAAATAGTGTTGCTGGCATCTGATATTCTTCTAAAATAGCCGGTAACAAATCAAAAGTTCCTGCTGCCCCATCATCAATCGTAATTAAAACACTCTTTTGATCAAATTCAATCTTTCCATCCATCCAGTCATTAAATTCTTGCATCGTAAGTACTTTGAAATTATTTTCTTTTAAATAATCTAATTGTTTCCGAAAATCAGTCATAGAAATACATATAGATTCAGTACAATCTCCTTTCGCCTCATCATAAAAGAAATGATAATTTAAAACAGCGACCTCTTGAATAGGATTCTCAATATATTTCACTCCATTTAACATATCCATGATTCGTTCTTTAGAAGTATCATTGGTAATAAGATAATAAAAATATTCAGTATCTCCTACTTGTAGTTGTTGATCCCCTTCTTGAAAAAAGGAATCAGTGTCTATTTCTAAGGAATAAGAATAAGCTGAAACAAGTTCTTGTAATTCTTGTTTTTGCTTCTGATTTCCTAATAATAAAATCTTTTTATCCGGAAGATCCCCTTCTCCTTTTATCCAATGTAGAAAGTCCGAATAAGTAATGGTGGTATACCCCTGTTCTTGAAATAACGAGAAAACTTCTCTCACCTTTTCCTCACCAATATCCGAAGATAAAGTAAAAGTACTTAACCTTTCAAGTCTAGGAATATCTTGCTTATCCTGAATAGAAAAATCACCACCTATAGAATAAATATTGTCTAAAAATTTTACATAATAAGTATCTTCTACCTGTAACATGACATCAAAAGAAAGAGAATCATCAATCGAAAATGCTAATCTTTCTCCATCATATAATTCTACTTTTTTGGTGGTTACTACTTTGGTAGAAAGAAAGTTTTGAAAAGAATTATTCGAAGTATAAGAGCTCTTCTCTAAATCTTGGTAATCAATATAGTAATCCATTCCCGAGATTTTAAAGAAAGTATCTGTTGAATCATCAATTTCCATTTCTTCTAAGGGAAGATTTATCCCTTCGGAAACAGTTCCTACTTCTACATATCGTTTATTTTCTTTCCGGTACAATTTTTTTGTAGTTAACGTTTTTACCCTTAAAGCATAATGTTCTTTGATTTCATTAACTTTCTCCTGTTCGTTTTTTCGACTTAAATATTGATTTACTCCAAAAATAGCTAAGACAACTAAAATACTACCAAAAATAAATACGACAGTTAACCATATTTTTTTCTTCATATTTTCACCTATCTTAACTATATCATGAAGATAAGAAAATAGAAAAACAAATTCGTAAATTTTTCCATTTTTTATATCAAACTTTAATTGATTCAAAACTATCACTAGTCATTTTTTCTCTAACCTTTAAGTAATTTCTAAGTTTCTACACGGCAATTACTGAATAAATCTCTGAAAAAAAGCATCTCCAATAATCAAGAAAAAAGAACTTCAATCTTAAAGTAAAGACAAAGTTCTTTTTTTGGCAGTTATATCAGCTTCGGCTACTTCAACAACGTTTATATTACCATTCTCGGAATATTCATCAATATAATCAGAAAATCTATAATAGACTTCCCACCAAGTCTTAGGATATAACTCTTTTAACATAGCTCGATAAGAATCTTTTAAATCCATACTATCATAAACATAAATGAACATATCCGTCAAACGATTAATTTCTTCTAACATAAAATCAAATTGAGTATAACGACTAGCCAACATCATACTTAAGACTTCTGTTGACATGACTTGTTCTATCTCTTGTGAATTCTTTTTTCTCTTTGTATTTTTATCATAATTGAAGCAAAAATCCTTTTCCTGATTCATAAAACTAGTTATCAAGCTTTGAACGAAAGTATGCCTATCCACATAATATTCGAAATCCATAGAACTATATCCAGTACCAAAACTATCTGCATCAAAAATAGAAAAAAGTAATTCTAAATCAGCATTAACCTCCTCTTGACTTTTATTCGTACTAGTCCCCAAATCAGTAACAAAATCAGAAAAAGAATAACCAAATGGTAAATAGTCTAATTCAGGATCAATCAAATACAAAAGAATTTTATAATATAGTAGTTTCTCACTTTTTGTATAGGTTATTTCATCAGGATAACTATCTGCTAAAAATAAAATATTACTACACCAAGAAAAATAGGTTAAATAAGCAGAGTCTGGTGAATTGGAGAGATGATCACTATCAGGATAATAGGAAGAATCTACATAATTACAATTATTTAACATTGCGCATAAAGATACTTCTAAAGCAAACTCATCATCCAAGTTTCCAAGAGAAAGAACAGAATCGGCATAGGAAGTCACTTTTCCTTCTTGAAATTGAATATCAACATCGCTTAGCTTTTCTTTAAATAAACGCTTACTATTATCATCTAAATGAGTATAAAAAGTCTCACATCTCTCTAAAAAAGCACTAATATATTGATCATCTTTATCCCCATTATCCATCTTAGCACTTAATATTTCAGAAACTGTTCTATCATCCATTTCTAAATCGTCAATCATCTCCTGATAAGAAGGAACTTGATAAAGTCGACTTTCAATACCAGATAAACAGATATTCCCAGTTACATAAGTTAAACAAGTAATAAGAAAAAGTTTTTTCAATCTCTGAAAAGCACGTTTTTCTTGATCAGGAGTCATTTCCCTACTCAAAAAACGATTTTCATATTTATCGATATCTATACTCAATAAACAATCATTTATTTCTTGTTGTAAAGTATTGGTTATCTCTTCCATCTTAGAAGATACAATATAATCCATTAATTCATTATAAACTTCTGTAGTAATAAACTTATAATTTTCATCCTCTACTTCGAAGATAAAAAGAAAAGAGCCATTACTTGCTCGGAAAAAAGCATACCATTTTCCCGCATAATAAAATTTAACTGGCTCTTCTGTCGAAAACCACTTCTGTATTTGTTGTTTTGTCATATTTTCTCCCTGTTTTCATTTACACTTCTTGAATTACGGTAATAATCATTGGTTTACATTCTGTCTCCCGATAAAAATATTTTCCAAGAGATTCACGTACTTCATTTTTTATTTTTGTATAATCAACACGATGATTTTCTTCATTCGTATTTCGTTCGATAATTTCCTGAGAAACTCGTTTCGTCTCCGCAATTAAATCCTGATTTTCTTTGACAAAAATAAATCCTCGAGTTACAATCTCTGGTCCTGCTAAAATCTTTTTTGTCGCCCGATCTAACGTCGCACTGATAATGACAATTCCATTTTCTCCTAACATTTCTCTATCTTTTAACACAAGTTCTCCGATATCCCCTTGATTTTTTCCATCAATTAATACTTCATCGATATCAATATGTTCCTTAGTATCCACTAATTCACCATTTAAGAAAGTTACCACATCACCATTTTGTTTTAATAAAATATTCTCTTTTTTAATCCCAAGTTCTTCCGCTACTTCCGCATTCATATATTGATGACGATATTCTCCCTTAACTGGGAAATAATACTTTGGATTCATTAAATTAATCATTAACATCAAATCTTCACGAGATGCGTGATGTAGTAGATGTTTCTTACTAGATAAACAAACTGCATTGACATTAGCCTTCGCAATATCATCCATCACTAAAGCAAGCCTTTTCTCAATTCCTTCGTAACTTGGCTCAGTAATAAAAATCGTATCTGTTTCTTTTAATTTAATATATTTATCAAATCCACGAATAATTCTTTCCAAGTTCGCAAATGGTTTTTCCTTTTCATCAGAAATTAAGACAACTACTCCCTTATCTGACAAATTAGATAAATCCCCAATTCGATCCTGATCAATAGTAAGATATTTTAACTCGATAGCTTTATGAATTAGTTCCTGTAATCCTTTTCCCATAACGACAATCTTACGATGAGTTTTCATTACCTCATTAAAAATCTCTTGTACCCGATAAATATGAGCGGGAAGAATAGTCGCAATAATACGATCTTCATTTTTACTAAGTACTTCACGAATAAAATCACTTACTCGATTATTAGGTGAAGTATGTCCTTGTTTTTCAGCATAAAACGATTCGCAAAGTAGGCAAAGTACGCCTTGTTTTCCAACATAAGCAAGTTTACCAATATCTGTTTTATAGTTTCCCATCATCGTCGAATCGAAAACGAAATCTCCTGTATAAACGATTGCGCCATCCTTCGTATAAAGAACATAACATACTGCATCAGGAATAGAATGCGTCACACTGATCGGAAATACTACTAAATCATTACCAAAATCAATCTTAGAATGTGGGCGAATCTCTTTTAATCTAGCATGCTCAATTCCTGCTTCCTTCAATTCATTTTTTACAATTTCCATCGTAAATTTTGTTGCATAAACGCTAACTTCTGGTAAAGCAAGTAACACATCACTAATTGCTCCCATATTACTCTCGTGTCCATGAGTTAAGAAAATTCCTCGAATCTTCTTTCTATTTTGAATCAAATAATCAAGGTTAGGAATAATATAATCTACCCCTAACATCTTAGAAGTCGCAAATTTTAATCCCGCATCAAAAACAAAAAATTGATCGTCAACATCGACGACATACATATTTTTTCCATTTTCATTCAAGCCACCTAAGGCTACTATCTTAATTTTACTCAATTTTTTCCTCCTCTTTTCTTTTTTTGATATTTTTTTACTTTTTTCTGTAATAATAAAATATAATTGGCATAATCCAATTCACTATCTTCTAATTCATGTTCGACATACTCTACAGGATCTACACGATTAAGTTCAACATAATCCGATAATAGATGTGCCATTTCCTGTTGTAATCGGTAAACGTCTTTCAACATCTGCCATTTTTTCTTAGAAATTTTTTTCGTTCTTAGTTGTTCTAATTCCGCAACAAGAAAGTTCTGAACATTGATCAAAACAGTATATTGATTTTGAAATAACGGGTCAGTAAAAAACAAGGGATCAGAAGTTGCTAGTACTAAAGACTCTATTAAATAGGCACGATCCTCTTCGGCATATATAGAATACATGTCTACTTTTTTTCTAATTTTCTTTTGTTGTTTTCCCATAATTTACCCCTGAATTTTTAACGTGCAAGTTTCTCTAATGCACTTCTAGCCGCTTCTTGTTCAGCTTCTTTTTTACTATTTGCTGAACCAGTCCCATAAATAATATCATCAACACTAACTTGAACAGTAAAAGTACGTTGATGTGGCGGTCCTTCTTCTTTAATTACTTTGTACTGAAGCGTTCTTTGTTCCGTCTGAATAAACTCTTGTAAAGCACTTTTATAATCGTGAAAAAAACTAATCGATTCATCTTCAATATAAGGAACAATAATCTCTAATAGTACCTTTCTTACCGTATCATAACCCAAATCCAAATAAATAGCCCCCATAAAGGCTTCAAAAATATCGGCCAAGATCACTTTCTTGTACCTACCGCCTTCTAATTCTTCACCATGTCCTACTTTAATATAATTACTGAACTCTAAATCTGACGCATAACGAAAACAAGCATTTTCACAAACATAACTCGCTCTAATTTTCGTCATATCGCCCTCTTTTTTATCAGAATGTCGATATAAATAATCACTAACTACTAAATCTAAAACCGCATCTCCTAAAAACTCTAAACGTTCATAATCCGCTTTTAAATGTCGCTCATTGACATAAGAGGAATGCGAAAAAGCAAGTCGATATAAATCTTTATTGTTAGGTACAATCCCTAACTTTTGAAACAATTTATCCATTCTTCACCACTCTTTCCTTTTATTCATTTTAAATAAGACAAAGTTCCAAATACATTTAACATCTTACTACAAAACTAAAGATTAATCAAGTTTATTGAATAGGAAAATACAACCTAAACCTAAGAATCATGGCATTTTTCTCATCATAAAAACTAAAAAGATAAATAAGGAAGAAAACCTTTAAGGATAATAACCACCAAAAAACAAAACTTGTTTTATTTATCTAAACATAGTAAAATGGTGTTATGGAGAATTATTTGAAATATTTCGCACTTGGACTCATAAAGATTTACCAATTGATCCCCGGTCCTTGGCACTATACCTGTCGTCATATTCCGACATGTTCCAACTATGGAATCGAAGCCATTAAACGATATGGTTTCTGGAAAGGGGGATACTTAACCTTTCGTAGAATCTTGCGTTGTAATCCGTTTGGGACAAGTGGTTATGATCCAGTTCCCATATTGGAAAGGAGAAAAAAATGAAAAAGTTAATCAAATTAAGTATACTTGGACTATTTGTCTTAGTACTTAGTTCTGGCTGTTTTAAAAGAGATAATTTAGAAGGAATCGAGATTGTAACGACTGCATATCCTTACGAGTACGTAACTAATCTACTCTATGGAGAACATTCCTTAGTCAATTCTATTTATCCAGATGGTACAGATATTTCGACTTATACATTAAATGATAAACAAATTAAAGACTACAGTAATAAAGAACTATTTATCTATAATGGATTAAGTGATGATAAAGATATCGCTTTAGAATTATTAGATTACAATCACGATATGATGATTATCGATGCAACAAGTGGTATGGAAACAACTTATGGCGAAGAAGAACTATGGTTAAACCCTTCTAATCTATTGATGATTACACAAAACATTAAAACTGGATTAAATGAATATATCACGAACAGCTATTTAAAAAAAGAAATTGATAAGGCTTACGAAGAAATCAAAATCACTCTTTCTGAATTAGATGCCGAAATTAAATTAACCGCTGAAAATGCAACAAGAAAAACAATCGTTGTCAACAATGACTCATTAAAATTCTTAGAAAAATATGGTTTCACCGTTATTTCTTTAGATGATACAACTACTCCAGTTACAGAAAAAACAATCTCTGATGTTAAAGCGATGATTCAAAATCAAACCGTTCGTCATATCATCTTATTAGATAAAACAGAAAACAGCGACAGTCTAAATCAACTCATCGCCGATACAGGAATTGCGACTTTAACCTTTAAACGGCTAGATAATATCAGCGACACTGAACGAGATAACAAAGAAGATTATATTTCATTAATGAATGATAATATTGATCTTTTAAAAAGCGAATTATATTAAAAAAAGAAGTCAACGTAATGACTTCTTTTTGCATGGCTGTGCATAATAAGTACTATCATAAGTAGAAAAATTTTCAACTGCTTGATGACATTCTTCTCCAGTCATTAGCAAATTGCGAATCTCTCCGAATTCTTGTTCTAATTCTTCGTATCGAGCTTTATACTCCTCTAAAGGAACCACTTTATTACCTGTTTGATCTCGCAAGAGTCTTTCTTTTTCACGGGCATACCTTCGTTTCAAAGAAACTAATGCCATAACTAAGCTTGTCTTAAATGTTTGATTATTTGACCAAAATGTACGTAATTTCCGACTATTTTCATAAGCTAAAATATCTTTCATGATTACCTCCTAGAACTATACCTTTTTGTTTTTGCTCTCTGTATTACCCGATCTTGCTTCTTAGAAATCTCATAATAATACAACTGTCTATCATTAGCATATTTATTCCTATTGTCTTTGAGTATCTGATACTCTTCTTCTATATTCGCTATCTTATCCTGTAATTGAAATGACTTTACCATTCGTTCATTTTTTACAGCGTAACAACTGCTAATAGTAACATCAACGAATCTTTTCTTATCAAAAACCCGAAGTAGAAACCGCAAAGAAACTGCTCCTAATATAAAGAAAATAAGTAAGACTAACCAGAAATAAAAATTCTGATAATGACCATACATAATTCCTAATATAATGCCAAAAAACAAAATAGTAAAAAAAGTGCCTACTAAAATACCAAAAAATAAGAATAATTGATTACCATATTTGATACTTTCTTCTTTCAATGAAGCAATATCGATCTTATCTTTTTCAATCAATTCTAGAAGTTGATTATATTGTTGATAAGCTTCATAAATTTTTTTACTCTTACTAGTCAATTCTTCAGTAATTGTTTTTATCTTTTCTTCTATTTGTTTGATTTTTTGTTCTAATATTTCTTTAGGAACAAGTTGGAAAACATTGTCAAATTCTGGATCAGGAGAAAAAGTTTTATCTGAAGAAGTTTCTTCTTTTTCATTAGAATAAGTAGCTTTCTTTATAGGACTACGATTAGACTCAGCTTGCTCAATTTCTTCCATCACTTGATTAAGCAACTTCATTGTTGTATCATCACCATGATTAATATCCGGATGATACCGTTTACATAACAATCGAAACCGTCGTTTTACTTCTCTAGTATACTCTCCACGGTATCCTAGTTTTACATAAATATCTTTCTTAGTTAACATTATTTACTACTCGTACGGGTTTCTTCCTTAGCAACCATTACCCAATGATAATGTCTACTAACAATATTCGCTCCACAACGAACACAAGCATTTCTGGTTACAATATTCGTCACATATCCACAATTAGCACAAACAACACTTTCTTTTTCTGCTCTTGTTTTAACCAAAGTCAAAATATATTCCTTTTCTAATAACTTAGTTTTACTGCCACCAATTATACGTGGTTCCATTCTCATACCCAATTCTTCAGGTTTAGGAGGAGTAGTATCAATAATATATTCATGATAACTAACTTTTAACCATACTTTCGCTATTTCCATATTATCTTTAACAGCTAAACTAATCAACTTACTAAAAATCGGATTCATATCTTCGACAATTGTCTTCGCATGACGTTCCTTAGAATTCTTAATCGCCATTAGATAACTATTATAAATTTCATCAGATAAAGCTTCTCGTAAATACAAATAATTTTCATCTTGAACAGCTTGAATAATATTTCGATATAATTCAAAAATAGCTATGCTAAATTCTTCTTTCGTATAACTCTTACCAATATCTTTTAAATACTGATTAGACACTTCCATATATTCTTTTTCTTGTTTAGTCAGTTTTACAATCCATAACGAACATCCTAAAATTATCAACAATAAAACGACAATTCCTATAATAAACCAGGTCAATGACGATTCCTCCTTTCAAAGAACGTAAGGAATAAAACAATAATTCCTAAAATTACTCCGCATAAAACCAAAATTAGACTAGACCTAAATTTAGGATTATCAAATAAGGAATCCTTTTCTTCCGTCGTCTGTTCGTCTGTCGAACTACCTCCAGGATTTTCTTCGATCATGTAATCTTCGTCACCTTCATATTCTTCGACATCACCTTCTAAATCAGTACGATACGTTATTCCACTAATCGTAGTACCAAATTTATTCTCATAATTATTATAAGAATACTTGTAGATATCTTTCTGAATAGAACATTTTCTTCCTTGTGAAAATCCCGCAAACGCAGTATCTCCAATAATCGTAAATGGCACACCGTTTGTTGTCTCCTGGTATAGTTCCTTTGCCTGATTCATTAAAGCTAAGTTTTTATCTTCTGAAGTATCATAATAATAAATTCGTAAATTAGGATATTTATTTTGTTGCAACGCTTCCAAAAATGCTTTTTCTTGACTACAAATATTACAAGTTGGACTATAAAAGAAATAAACATTTACTTCGTTTAAAGCGAATACTGACATTGGAAAAATCATGAAGAATAAAAATAATGAAAACAAGATCACTTTCTTAAGCATTTTATCACCACACTCACCTATCCTTATTATAACATAGGATATAAAGAAAAGCGATCCTGTTTTTTAAGTCAAAAGATTATAACAAAATTACTGTTTTAATGGAAAAGACGAAACGCAATGTAGTTGCTCTAAATAGTCATGAAAGCACTGCTCAAGTTGTCGTACTTGTTCTACAGTATTCACCTGCTCTGTCATCAAAACTTTACCATTAGCTAATTGTTCAAGAGCTTGATTAGTATCCATATTCTCTATATTAAGAGAATAAAAATCTAACGGAAAATGACATAGTTTAGAATCAAAAGAATCGATAATTGCTCCCACCTGATGTTGTATTTTAGAATTAGATAATAAAGTTATTATTTCTTCACTATCGCTTTTTAAATATATATTAATCTCAGGATATTGACTAATTAAAAATATAATTTTCTCCACATATTGACGATTTTTATTTCCATGATCAGATAGTTGTAAAACAAATTCCTTCTTAGAATTCTTAAATACATCTAATGCTTCCTGTAAAGGAATAAGAAAATGATGTTTTACCCTACTCCCTAAATTATACCCACGTAAATCAGTAAAGTTTTGTTCAATAATCGGTATTCCATAAATACGTTCCTCTGGATAAATAATTAGACAATCATCCTTTGTTAAGTATACATTGGTTTCTACCCCATCTACATGTAAAGTATGAATAGTCAATTCTAAAGCTTTTTTACTACTAGCTGGCGTATTTCGACTAGTAACACCGTCTTTGACAATAAATTTCAACAACATCCCTCCTACTTTATTCTATGTCGAAATAATAGCAATTTTAAAAAAACGTGAATTTTTAGACTAAATGCAGGTTTATGAAGTAACATTTAATTTACAAGA
>UQRY01000015.1 GCA_900543675.1 uncultured Mycoplasmatota bacterium | reverse complement strand
TGCCTCCTGGGCTTTCTGCTTCATCGATAAAGTAACCTTTATTCTCCACAGACTTCACTTCCGATAGTCGCTACCGTAGTTTTTTGTTCTTGCTTGTTTTCTATTTTTTCTTATTTTCATCCTTTAACTAAGCAAATTCCTAATATATAAAAAAAGAGGATATTTCCTCTTGTGAATAATACTATAAATTTCTACTCGATCGTTAACGTTCTACCTAATGGCTGAATTTCTACATAAGTATTTCCATCATTAAGTTCAATTTCAGTACCATCCATATAACGATAAATCGTTTTTTCTCCTCTACTCTTCTTCTCCCAAGTAATCTCAACTGCCTGACCATTAGTAATATAATATCCTTTACCACTACCAATATTATCTAATGCCTGACGACCGTAACTATCCAAGCTATAATTTCTCACTTGATAAGTGATAATATTTTTCGTTGTATACTGATTACCCGTGATGTAATCCTTATGGGCAACTCCATTTTGACTACGGTAATATACTTTATTTACTGGATCATAATCGAAACTAGTATTACGACTTCCTGAATAATCAATATAAACACGATTAGCTGGAATCACTGTACCATGTGCGGATAGATCCACTTCAACTGCACTATAATGAAAAACAGGAGATGTTTCAGTAGTTGTACGATAACCCTTTTTAGAGACTTGTTGATTGATGTTCTCCATTGAAGTAAAGGCAGTATGCTCAGTAGCAAGTCCTAATGATCGATCTCGCCAAAAGCCACTATCATACAAGAAATTTATATTTTGAATTCCTAAAGTACGAACATCTCGAAGTGCCTGATCACTACCACCAAAATGAATATATAACGCATCATTTTCTAAAGCATAATCCAAATAATAAGGACGAGCACTTCGAACCGAACCAATCCGTTCTGGCATTTTATCTTTATAAATAGCCATCAAACGAGTATATCCACCTTCAACAATCATCTCATAAATTAAATAAGCATCCTGTAACCCAGATTGATAACCCCATACAGTACGAATATTATTAATCATTACCGCAATATTACGACTCTTAGAATCTAAATCAATAATTTGTACCTTGGGTACTTCTGGCTCAGGGGTAGCTTCAGGTTCTTCAGTTTTTACCTCTTCTTCCTGTTTATCAGCTAAATTCTTTTTCCCCGTTCCAAATACAAAAAACAATACGACAAGTGCAATCAATAAAACAACCAAAACACTCCACAAAATAATTTTTGTCTTTTTATTTAAATGAATCTTTATCTTCTTCAATGTCTACCACTCCTACTACTATTCTATGTCCATTATATCATATTTTAAAAATAACCAATAGTCATTTTCCATAATCCAACTTATTTATAAAAATTATAGATAAAAAAGAAAACACCAAACAAATAATCAAGTATTTCCTTTTTATTCACAATAATACTCTTTAATTAAAATCTATAAATTTACAGTTAATGCTTAGCGATAAATTTTATCATTAATTTGTTTAACTAATTTTATATTAGACTTTACCTCACTAGGCGTGCGTCCTATAAACTCAGATATTTCATCGACCTGACAATGAGAAGGAAGATTGTACCTCTTAGCATGTAATAACTTACTTATCGTGATTAGTTTCTCATTTAACTCCTTTTCATCAGGAACATCTTCTCTAATTGTCTTTCCAATAATCTCAATTTCCCTCTTTGCTTCTTGAACTAACGAGATATTATTTTCTACTTCATCGACTTCGCCAAAAGGGTATAATCTTTCTACATCTTGTTTTAATTGTAAAGAGATTGGCATCATAACTTTTCCTAACAAACAAAAATCATAACCAACAAAAAGATCAAAATAACTAAGTATCGACATCATCGTCTGCATCCTAACATTGATATCTTTACTTTGAAAGTTAGGATTTTCTTGGTAAAACGCTTTATAGATTTCAATTATTCGCTTAGAATTTTCATCAAAAGTGATTTTCTGCACTTTAGTTAAATCATGAATACGATCTATCGCACTAGCTAACTCTTTAGAAACAGTTTGAACAGTCGAATAGTCCTCTAAATCACAATAATTATCTTTTATCTGCAAGCCACCATGATTAGGCATGTATGTGATTTCTAGAGTTTTATTCTTTCTTTGTTTTTGATAAAAGTACAAATTCGTACAATCATATTTTACTATTTCTAAAGTATTTTCATCTTCATAAGAAACAACTAAACTCTTCTCCTCGACAGAATCTAATATTGTTCTAATCATCATAATATTTTTTAACATATCATTACGACATTTTGTATGGATAAATTCTTCTAACTCATTATCAAGTTGACTAATGTCGATATCTTGATGGTGAGTTAACCCTTCATATCTAACTTCTATATTTCGTGTTACAGATTTTGAAATCTTTGTTATACTGACCTTTTGCATAAAATTTTCTCCTTTTCTTAATATAAGCATAACATTTTTTAATTCAAAAAAAGATAGTTAAAACAAGTTACCAATTATATAGTAACTAAGTTAACTGTTTTACTATCTGTTTAGCTTTTTCTGATGTAGTATTGTTTTCCATCAACAAAGAAATAGGTTCCAAATTTTGATCTTGTTTTAACTGTTCCAAAAAGTGTTGTTGTTTATCAAGATCAAGCTGCCTAAATTCTTCATAAGATATACCCGCTAATTCATGAAAAGTATCCATCAATAATTGTTTAGACACATGTTCTTCCATAGATAATGTTTCTTCTCTGTCATAGCTTGAAACATTAGTCCTTTGCATATTTTCTAGATGAGAAATATTTTCTTGGTGATTAAATTGAGCCAATCTGTTCTGGGTAATGGCTAATTCATAAGTCCAATGACAAAGATCTTTGAATAGACGATTACACTCTAACTCTATATCTTCATTTTCATCAGGAACAACAGAAATTTTATGTTCTTCTAACTCATCATTTAACCGTTTAAAAACAGCTTCACTAACTTTTATCTTCTTTTCTATGTGAACTATGTTTGTAATGGCTAAAGGAATACTAGAAAGTAAAAAAGAAAGCCAAAATTCTAATAAACTAATCGATATCCTACCGGAAGAAATTGGAACAAATGAAGGAATAGGAGATACTAAACTAGAAATCCAAAGTGGAAAAAGATAAGATTCACCCAAAGTAGCTACCCATTTTTCAGGTTTCGTTTCTTTTCTTATATTAGAAAAGTTTTTCATCAAAACATCTTGAGTAACCAATTGATCCAGATTTTCCTTAGCTCCTGCTATCTTCTTTTCTAATTGTTTCCCCTTTTCTATTAACTCTTTTTTTGTTAAATCGCTCTTTTCACTCACCTCATACTTAGACAAAGCTTGTTGATAAAAAGCTTCCTCCTCTATTAAACGTTCCTTTACTCTATCAAGAAGCGCCCTCTTTAGCTTCAATTTTTCTATTTCAATATCATATTCAGTCTTTGCTTCTAATCGTTCTTCTGAATTCATTACTCCTACTTCTTGCTTAAACTTTTTAGAAAGCTTTCTGCCACGTGGAGATAACTTTGAAAGAAGAAGGCCACTACCCAACCACGTACCTACCACAAGAGGACTAACTAAAATTAAGGGAAAACTTCCTAGTGTAAATAAAATATTTACAATAAACCAAGAAGCAATCATGGGTAATACGCCAAAATCAAGCGCAACCAATAATTTTTTATCCAAAGAGTTAAATTCCATTAATTCTTTTTTTTCTTCTAATTGAGTAAGAGTATCTAAAGTCTTATCGGAAGACCCTTCTAAGTCGCTAATTATTTTTTCGTAATCGAGCATTTTATCCTCCCTGTTAAATCATTAACCGTTTTTTAACACCTGTTTATCTTAAAACAATTTTATATTATCACCAGACAGATGAAAAAACAATATTATTCTTATGATTATGACTCTGAAACACTATCATGCATTAATTGTTTTTTTGGCTCCTGCATAATTCTTTCAACTATATGTACTACTAATTTTTTTAATTAAAAATAACCACAACAAGTAACGGAAATCTTTTAAAGTTTAATCATCATCTTATACCTAAACTTATTAAGTTATTAAACAAACATAAATTTACAAGCTAAAATTTTACGCACTCTAAATTATCATTTTAAATATCTTTATTATTTAAAATATCTTCAACTACAGCAGTTCCTATAAACAAATACTCATTTATATTGTCCTTTTTTTTCCCACTCCAATACATTTTTGCTTGTTCCTTTTTTCTATTCAAAGAAATATTTTGCCTTAATATAAAAGAAGCATCACCTATGAAAATATCACCCGTTAATTTTAACTTTAAAATTTGAAAATCTTTCTTATTAGTTCTGCTAAAAATATTAATCCAATCTTTAATTTCTCTTTTAGTTTTACAAACATATAAACATTTTAATCTTGATGGCAAATTAATATTTAATTCTTTTCTTACTTCTTCAAACATTAATTCCCTCGTAATCATAGCATTATCGTTTATTGTTTTAAAAATAAGATTCGCAGTATCATTATTCAATTCTAGATTTTCCTCTTTTTTCATATCGATTAAATGTTGATTTGCATCTTTTCCATTTTCTAAATGTTCTATATTATAAATCTCATAATAAAAATTGTTAAACTTCTGGCCAATTTCTAAAGTATCACCTACTTGTAAGTTTTGACCGAGCTGTGACTGGGAATGAATATGATAATAAATTTCATCAGTTATATGATTAATCATTAAAGTTCACCACCTTATTTTTTTATTATCTGCCTTCCAAGTATAGAACTTCTCATTATACCTAAAATCAATTATTAGTTTGACTGATTCACCTATGGTGTGACTTTTTACCACATTGACGCTTGAATCAATCATTAGCATTAACTAAATTATAGCATTATTTTCTAAAATTGTAATTTTTTTAACTATTTGTTTAGGTTAAAATCTATTTGTTTTGTGTAGATGCAATAATCTAGTCTATCGAATTTCTCTTTTCATTGCTCAGATACTAAACACTTTTATTTCTAATTCAAATTGCCTATTTACTGATGATACAGTATAAAATTTACCTAAAAATACCTTTCTTTTCAAGTTCTATAGTTCACAACCAAAAGAATAATACTTTCCCAAATATTTATAAGTATTTGCGCAAATTAAAATACAAAATTCTAGATATCCTACATTTTAAGATTTTTGAAAATGTTTTGCTCCTTGCAAGAACAGAGAAAAAAAGAATAAGAAAAGGCCAAAAGAAAAGCAAAAAATCAGGATGTAACCTCAATTATCATCCCTATTTTTTACAAATGTTTTGTCAAAATATTAGGCTTTAAATCAGAAAGTACATTTTTATCATAAATGAAAGTTCCAGTTGACTCTTGATGAACAAAATTCGAATAACCTAATTCCCCATAACATATTCTTAAGTTCAATTGATCTTTATCTATAATAAAACCAGATGCGGTACTAGTATAGCAAGTAACGGTAACAATACTAGGATAAAATATCGAATCATCAATTAATGTCCTAATACCATAACTATATTTTCCTACATCCAATGCCATCTTTATTGGGACTTTTACAGTATTAGAATAAGAATAACAATTACTCAAAGTAAAGTCATGTTTCTTTGCATACTCTACTAAAGCTTTTGATTTTTTTAATACCGATTCTTGTTTCAAAGCATCAGGATATTTTTCCAACAACAAATTTAATTGACCCAAAAGGTTTTCTAATTCCTGTTCAAAATCAAACAAACGATTATAGTGTATAGAAGTAAGTCTATTCCAATTAATCAATTGGTTTTCCTTATTTGCGAAATTTACTATTCTTTCTCTCATCATAATCACTCCTCTATAAGCAAATAATCTATCACAATTCTTTATTTAACGCAAGAAAAAACAGCTATAAATCCAAGTAAAACGCATCTGCTAAAATCTATCTATTTCTATAATTCTTTTCGCATAATATAACGGTTCTTTCCTCCATACATAAGTTTCTTTTTATACTTCTGATAACCTATATGTTCTAAACTGTTAAAACTAGCTAAATTATCAGGATGAACTGTAGCATAAGAATAGCGAATAGTAGGATTTTTCTTCTTTAAAATAGATTCCGCTTCTAAAATCATTTTTTGTTCTAAGTGATTTCCCCTATATAAAGGAAGAACCCCTGCGTTATCCATCTCAATAGAAAAAGGAATTTCTTCTTTTGGTATTTCACTCGCTATTTCACTATCTGGATCTATATGATCCTCCACCAACAAAAATCCGGCTAAATCATCCTGATATAAAGCTTTAATCATTACCATTCCGCCATTAAACATCTCTACTAACCTATCGTAATTCGCTAAACCAATCGCATACCATTCTTTATTTTCTAATAAATTATAAAGATACTTAATCGTATCGATTATTTTCTCTATATCTAAGATACTTCCTTCTTGAATAGTAAAACTCATAGCCTACCTCCCACTTTTAGTGTCATTTCTTTCTAACTTAAACAATAACTAGTATATACTTTTTACTCTAGTCTTTTAAAGACTATTGTTTATCCTAAATAATATCCATAAATAGTATAATATATTTTTCCATCATTTCAAATGAATTTCCTATAATATTCCGTACAACTAAATACCATCCTTTTATCATAATTAGATTTAAAAGGATAACGTTATTAGAAATAGAATTTAAAAACAGAATAAAAATAATCGACATCGCCACTCCATAAATAGCTACAACTTCGTTGATTTTCCCCACTTAATATACATATACATGTACTAGGAGGAAAATAAATGAATCAAAATGATTATGTAAGATTATCTTTAGAATTACACTTATTTTTTGACCGTATCATGAAAGAACACAGTTTCTTTTTAGAAACAGCTTTTACGGGAAAAAATAAAAATTTTAAAAATATCGCTAGAGACTTTCAACAAAACTTTTCCCTATTACTGGCAGAAATCACAAATCTAGCCAACAACAACGTTAGTGAAGATTTTCTAATGGCTAACGAAATGATTACTAAAAATACACTAGAAGCAGAAAGGAAAACAAGTGATTTAGCTGCAATAAAGATCGATACCAACATCACACAAAGACAACAACACTTAACAAGTGGAGTAACGAATGTTAACCGGCAATTAGTAAATACCATTAGTAATATCAATCAACAAACATTACCACTAATCAAAAACTTAATAGAGTTTAAAACCGATATATTAAATAGTGTTCTATCTTGTAAAATGTATACAACCAATTATCCATTATTAATAGAACACATCATCCATGAAGCAAAAATGTATTATAATTTACTAACTAGAATAGAAAACAAACAATTTTTTGATGAAAACTACATCTATGAACAAGAATTATTCTGGAACGATATCATGAAAGAACATGCTGAATTTATTAGAGGATTACTTGATCCAAGTGAAAAAGAATTAATCCTAACAGCCAATAGATTTGCTCAAGAATATGAAGCGATTATTCAACAAGCGAATAACTATCCTGCTAATCTTACCAATCTTAGTTTAAATGAAACTCTTAATTTTAGAGACTTTAAAATAGCCGGAGAAGAAGGAATATTAAATTGTAAAATTAGAAGTATAATTGTTCCTCTACTAGCCGATCACGTTCTAAGAGAAGCTAATCACTTTATTAGAATATTAAGAAGTGCGAAAAAATAAAGATAATGAAAAATAAATTTTTCATATCCCAGTTATTGTCTTCTACGACAAGTATATAGAAATTTTTCCTTAAATAGAAGAAACCTTCCCGTATGATGAAAACAGGAAGGTTTTTATATAAAAATAATTTGTCTATCACCAATAGACATGATATAATCAATTATCAAAGAAAGGACAAAATATGATAAAATGGCAAGAAAAAATCAAAATCAAAAAGCATAAGCAAGAGTTCGACCATTATCTTTCAATATTTTCTAATGACTTCAACCACCAAATAATGAAAGAGAATTTTGAAATTGTCTTAGACAAGCTTATCTCTTTAGGAAAGGAATTAGAATTTACTAAACCAGTAGAATATCTATTACTTACTTCTACTCTCATTCAATCGGGTGTTTTTTCACAAGGTTCTTTTGAATACGATCAATCAAATGGAGATATTATATCGTTAAAAAATGAACAATACCGCGCTTATACTATATTTAATGGTTATGGAGTCTGTCGCCATATTGCCACATTTTTACATCTTCTTTTAGATCGAATGATGATTACTAATTCGATTGTTGTTGCCGAAAGATATTCTGAGGAGAATAACCCTAGTGATGATTTAAAAAAAATTTGGATTGACCTTAATCGACGATTTCAAATTTGCCCCCCAAGCCATCACATAGTAAACTATATTAACGATAATGGCATAGAATATATCTTTGAGTTTTCTATGTATACAGGAGTACTTTCCTATGTCAATCAGCAATTATGTTATCCTTTTTTTACAGAAGACGAAACTAATTCTTCCCTTTTAACTTTATACAATTGTACCAAAAAACTATTGCCAATATTTAATGCCAAAACAGATTGTGAAACTATTCAACCTTTAACCGTAGAAGAAGAATTAGAAATTACGACTGATTATGTAAATGCCAAAAAAACGATCAAAGAAAAAAATGACATCATCATGCGTTTTTACCAGGATATTCAACCCCATTGTCAAAACATTCGAGACGCTTATCAACAAACATTAGAGCGAGAAAATCTATTCCAAGAAAGTCTTATCTCATTTTCTCCATTAATCAAAAAGAAAAAAAGCTAGTCTTTTCATCATTCCTTGTAAACTTAAGACTTTCTTAAGAAATAATCCTAATTTCCTATGATATAATAAACAAAAAGGAAAGAATGATCATTATGACTAATATACTAATTGTCGACGATGAACAAGAAATTGCTGATTTAATAGAAATCTATCTAAAAAATGAAAACTTTACCGTCTATAAATATTATTCGAGCAAAAAATTACTAGAAGACATCGATAACTTAAATATCGATCTAGCGATATTAGATGTCATGATGCCAGAAATAGATGGTTTTTCCTTGTGTAAAAAAATTCGTGAGACGTATAACTTTCCGATTATCTTTGTGACCGCTAAAGTAGAAGATATCGATAAAATAGATGGACTTACGATTGGTGGAGATGACTATGTCACTAAACCGTTTCAACCACTGGAATTAGTCGCTAGAGTCAAAGCTCAATTACGACGATATCAAAAATATAATCCTTCTAATCATAATCAAAATAAAATTGAATTTAGAGGATTAGTGATCGACAAAGATACTTACGAATGTACACTCAATGAAAAAAGATTAAATCTTACTAAAACAGAATTTTCTATTCTTTGGATATTATGTGAAAATCGGGGAAAAGTAATAAAAAGCGAAGATTTATTTTTTATGATATGGAAAGAAAAATATTTTGAAAAAGATAATAATACCGTCATGGTACATATTAGACATCTAAGAGAAAAAATGAAAGATAACGGTAAACAACCAAAATATATTAAAACCGTTTGGGGAGTAGGATATAAAATTGAAAAATAAAAAAAGAAAAAATCCATATCATCGCTTTTTAATTCGTCTTTGTACCTATACCATTTTATTTACTATCTTAATTTTAATTGTGGGTACTGTTTTAAAATACCTGGATTTCGATTGGTTATATCGTTACTCTCCTGACCTATATTATTTTTTACGAACCCTAGGACAAAATTTATATAGTGATAACGTAATCTATTTTCTGATACTTTTATCCGTTTGGTTTATTGGCTTTCTTCTTGTCTTTCATCATAAATTCAAAAAAACATTTACAGATATCGATTCTCTTGCGGAAGGAATAGATTCCCTATTCGATAAAAATAGTGAGTATATTTCTTTACCAGAAGGATTAGAATATCTAGAGAAAAAATTAAATCATCTAAAACGAGAAGCAGAAAAAAATGAACGACTAGCCAAAGAAAATGAACAGCGAAAAGATGAACTCGTCGTCTATCTAGCCCACGATATCAAAACACCATTAACTTCGATGATTGGTTACTTATCTCTTTTGGATGAAATAAAGGATATGCCTAAAAAACAACGAAAAAAATATATCCAAATTGCCTTAGATAAAGCCTATAAACTAGAAGAATTAACCAATGAACTATTCGATATTACTAGATTTAATTCTGAAAAGATCATCCTAGAAAAAGAAATGATCAATCTAAACTTGATGTTTGATCAAATCATCGATGATTTCTATCCAACTTTAATCGAATTAAACAAAAAAATTATAGTAAATAGTACCGAAAAAATCATGTTGTATGCGGATTCTGATCGACTCGCCCGAGTTTTCAATAACGTAATCAAAAATGCTCTTTACTACAGTAATGAAAACAGTACCATTACGATAACATTAGTCAAAAAAGAAACAACCGCAGAAATTTTTATTGAAAACGATGGAAAACAAATCCCTGAAGAAAAATTAAATAAAATATTCGAAAAGTTCTATCGTCTCGACTCTTCTAGAACAACAAAAACTGGAGGAAGTGGATTAGGTCTCGCCATAGCTAAAGAAATCGTCGAACTTCATGACGGAAAAATAATAGTTACAAGTAATAAAGACAAAACAACTTTTCAAATTATTCTACCATTAGAAGAAAATTAAGAAAAACTTAAGACTTTCCTAGGAATTTTTCAAAGTATAAAAAGAAAATAACGACTACAATAATCCTATAAAATGATTATTTCTAAAGGAGAACAAAATGGCAAAAAAGAAAAGTGCATTAAAAAGAATTTTACTTTTAGTTGTAGTGTGTTATGGAAGTTACTTTGGAATTTCAACATATTTATTATCAGAAAATACCAACCCCGTTCAAGAAGAAACCATATCAACCATTCATGAAGAAGTCTTTCCACAAACCGGTGATCCACTAATCGATAATCTCTACCCTTTATCCGTAGAAGATGAACGAATACTAACGATTATCGAAAATAAAGAAGAATATCCAGATATTTTATTAGAAATGTTAGGAAGAAATATCGATATGATTGACTATATACTTGGCTATCCAGAAAAGAAAGGAAACGTTTATACAACAGAGTTAGAAGACATAAAAAAAGGCAACTATCCCCTTCTCCTCCAATACGATACTAGATGGGGATATGCTAGTTATGGAAATAGTGTCATAGCGATAAATGGATGTGGCCCTACTGCGATATCCATCATAGTGGCTGGTCTAACCGGAAGAAGTGATGTAACCCCTTCAAAAGTCGCTTCCCTTGCCGAGGAAAAAGGCTACTATGTAGAGGGAATTGGAACAAGTTGGTCACTAATGACCGAAGGCGTTGAAGAATACGGAATTACAGGAAAACAAATCACATTATCCAGAAGTAATATGACCAAAGAGTTAAAACAAAATCACCCAATTATCGCTAGTATGAAACCAGGTGATTTTACAACGACTGGACATTTTATCTCTATCGTAGGAATTAAAGATGGAAAATTTATTATTCGCGACTCCAACAGTAAAGAAAGAAGTAATAAGCTTTGGAGCTATGATACCCTTGCTCCTCAAATCAAAAATCTTTGGGCCTTCAAGCTACAAGATTAAAGATTTAAAATCACAATCGAAAAATTCAACAAAGCCGCAAATATTAACCACAAAAGATAAGGAATCTGTAAATAAGCCGCCCGATGAGAAACCCGTTTAAATTGAACGATCATCTTCACTACTAGATAAATTAAAAATAAAATCCATAAGAACGCAAGAAACCGAAAATTCAATGTAAAGAAAATTGGCGACCAAGCTAAGTTAACGAATAATTGTTCCACATACGTAATTAAAGCTGGATAACGTCTAGGGTTGTTGCTTTGCGCAATCAGATAACTAGAAATTCCCATCAAAAGATAAAGAATTGTCCAAACAATTGGGAAAACAAAACCAGGTGGCGAAAAAAAAGGTTTAACTAATGCTTCATAAGAAGCGGTAGGACGAGATAAAAAACCAACAATCAACCCTAAAATAAGGGGAATCGCTAAAAAGAAAGCCAAAAGCTTTTGATTTTTTCTACGCATAAAAAATAACCTCCTAGTTATTCTTATGAAAAGAAAAAAGAGATTATTAATATAAAGTAACAACAACTAATTCGCTTTTTCCCGCAGTACGAATCGGAATTCCCCAAGTTCCGTAACCATTTGAGATAACTAGATGATAGTTATCTTTTGTTTGGGCTCCATGTTTAACAAAGAAACTTCCAGGAAATAATTGGCCTCCATGAGTATGACCAGATAGCTGTAAATCAACACCTAGTTGGTAAGCTTGATTCTCATCTTGCGGTTGATGATCTAATAAAATAATGGGATAACTAGAATCCATATCTTTTAATAAAGTGGCGAGCGAAAGCCGATTAGAACGAGAATAATCTTTACGCCCAACCAAATAAAATGAATTATCTACCAAAGTAACATCATCCGCTAATACTTGAACATTTCC
Organism: uncultured Mycoplasmatota bacterium; assembly: GCA_900543675.1. Lineage (GTDB taxonomy): Bacteria > Bacillota_I > Bacilli_A > RF39 > UBA660 > Alloscybalousia. The sequence continues at coordinate 27,468 of UQRY01000015.1, read as the reverse complement.
CTTTTCCCAAGAAGTTCTTGATTCCTCAGTCAAACGGTCATGATTTCCTTCAACATAATAAACACCATGAGAAACCGCAACCTTTCCAAACTGCGAATACGCATATTCTTTTAAAGAATCAGGTGTCATCTCATCGAAAATATCACCAACCAATACAAGAAGATCCACATTCTCTTTTTCTACTGTTTCAATAATTTCATCAACTGTATATTCCGTCGTTCCAGTTCCCAAATGTAAATCTGATATCATCGCAATAGAAAGTGGTTCATCTATCTTAGAAATGTCATATCGATAGTGATGAACTACAGGATGATTAGCCATGTATAAACCATAACAAGTAACAAGTAATGCCAAAACAAATACGGTAATTCCACGAGCGTATAACTTAGAAATAACTTTGTAAATCTTACTATTCTTTTGGCGATGAAAAAGGAAAAAAATAAGATCAAATAAAGCGTAAAAGAAAATAACATAGAAAAAGAAAACCGCAAAATAAGATAACGTCAAAATAGAAATAATAAAAATACTAAAGATAATCAAATAATAGAAAAGATTACTCCACTTACTCTTAGGATCGGGAACTAATTGTCGTAATTTTCGTCGCAAGTAATACCCAAATAAAAAAGCCGGAGGAATAAATAAAAGATAATGAATGAATAGCATTTCTTTCACATCCTAACAAAGTTCATTATAGAACATTTTAGAAAAAAAGAAAACTCTCTTTATTATTTTCATAAATAAGAAAGTTTTCTATACTTCATTAACTTCATTTTTATTTCTATTCTGTTCTTAATGCTTCAACTGGATCTTTCTTACTAGCCATACGTGATGGAACTAGTCCAGCTATAACGGTCAAAGTCATACTGATAATAACTAAAATGATCGCACCAACAATTGGAAGAGAAGCAATACCAGAAATACCAACTACATGTTTAATTATCATATTAATTGGGATATTTAATAGTACAGTAATTAAGATTCCCATAGTACCAGCTACTAGACCTTCGATAAAGGTTTCAGCATTAAATACTCGAGAAACATCTTTCTTAGAAGCACCAATTGCTCGTAAGATTCCAATTTCTTTGGTTCTTTCCAAAACAGAAATATAAGTAATAATACCAATCATGATACTAGAAACAATCAAACTAATAGCCACAAAGGCAATTAAAATATAACTGATTGTATCGATAATCGTAGAAACACTAGACATCATTACTCCAACGATATCGGTATAGCGAATCACATCGGCTTCATTGCCAGAGGATTCTTTATCCTGGTTATAATCATCAATAATCTGAATAATTTCTTCTTTCGAATCAAAATCCTTTGGATAAATTCTTATCGAAGACGGTTTATTGATATCGACTACACTCAAAGTCAATAAATTATCTTCGTAACTCGCATTTGCATTTTCAGAATACTGAGTGAGTAAAAGGGATAATTCTTCTTGAGACAATGTCGCAAGATAAGCTTTTTGTTCATCGGTTAATTGATCGATTGAAAACTTATCATTAGAATCTGAAAAAGGTAATCCAGTAAAGATATTAACATCTGGAGTAGCAAGTTGTTCTTTCGCAATTTCTGTTTGATTTACTTCTTCGATAACATATTCCGTTAGGGCATGAGTATATCCGATTGTACCAGATACACTAGTTACAGCTGCCTCTTCATTTGGACGAAGAATACCAACCACTTTGACTTCTGGGGATGAATCAACAAGTTCTTTCATATAAGTAGTATCCCCACTTTTATCTAGCCAAATACCATCACTTTTTTGATAATAATCCGTAGGAAGAACAAGTTTAAACATCAAATCTAAAATTTCTTCATAAGAATAACTAGTATTTTCAGTTTCAATTTCTTCTCCATTTTTCATTTTATCCATCAAATTAGCTAGCTCATCTTGATCTTTTAAGCCCAATGCATATAAAGCATAATCACTAATTTCGTTATCTTCATTGACAATCATCACTACTTCATTATACGCTTCAGGAAACCGTCCCGCTAAAACATCATACTGACTAGAAAGTAACTCTTGATTATTCAACAATTCTTGGAAAACATTAGTAGAAGAAACACCAGAACCCATCGTGTTCTGCATTTCCATCATCTCACTCATTCCATCGATATTAAAGGAATCAAAAACCGATGAAGGATTGACACGAAGGACTTCTTTGCTCGTATCACTCTTATAAAGTTCGATAGGAAGGCGATAAGTATATTGAATGTCCGTCGTATAATCGCGGATATTCGTCTCATCACCATCTAAAAATTTTTTAAATTCCTCCAAATTATTGGTATCTAGTTGTGTGGTCATCGAATTAATGAGATCCGTCATAATATTACTAGAATAAACCTTGTCTAGATCGTGTTCTTCATTGTTTTGTTCTCCCATTAGTGTTGTAATCATACTAACGGTATCGACAGATTGTTCTTCAACAGTAAGTGGATAAGAAGAAAGGGTATCCTCCTCTACTCGAGAAATATAATTTTGAACCCCGCTTGATAAAGACAAAATTAACGCAATGCCGATAATTCCAATAGAACCAGCAAATGCCGTTAAAATCGTTCGTCCTTTTTTGGTCATTAAATTATTTAAACTAAGCGATAATGCCGTCATAAATGACATCGAAGTCTTCTTAGAAGAACGTTTTTTTGTTCGCTCTTTCTTCGCCTTATCCACTTTAATATTCTCTTTTACTGGATCAGAGTCATCGATAATTTTACCATCCAACAATTTCACAATTCGTGTGGAATAAGCAGTAGCTAAATCTGGATTATGGGTTACCATAATGACTAGCTTGTCTTTAGCGATTTCTTTCAATAACTCCATAATTTGAATACTTGTCTCTGAATCTAAAGCACCGGTTGGTTCATCAGCAAGTAAAATATCTGGATCATTGACTAACGCTCTAGCAATTGCTACTCTCTGCATCTGCCCACCAGACATTTGATTAGGTTTTTTATGCATCTGTGTCTCTAAGCCAACTTTTTTCAATACTTCAATAGAACGTCTTCTTCTTTCCTCTTTAGAGACGCCAGATAAAGTAAGCGCTAACTCCACATTCGATAAAGCCGTCTGATGAGGAATTAAATTATAACTTTGAAAAACAAAACCTATGGAATGATTTCGATAAGTATCCCAATCACGATCACGATATTTTTTGGTCGAAACACCATTGATAATTAAATCGCCACTAGTATAATCATCTAAGCCACCGACAATATTTAATAGCGTTGTCTTTCCACTACCTGAAGGACCCAAAATAGAGACAAATTCATTCTCACGAAATTGAATACTGACATCATCTAAAGCTTTCTGTTCTAATCCAGCAGTCACATAGACTTTAGTAATGTTTTTTATTTCTAACATGCATTCTACTCCTTTCTAACCAACACTCTATACTATTATACCAAAAAACTCTTCATAAATAACTTTTTTTCTTGTTTTTGAATAAAAAAACACTTATCTTTTCATATTATATATGGTGATAAAAATGAAAGAAAATAATGAATTACTAGAACACATCTATCAGGATGCGGAAATGGCGTACTATACTCTAGAAAAACTAGAAGACTTCTTAAAAGAAAAAGACAATAAAATCAAAGGACTAATAGAAGAAATAAAAGAAGAATATCAAGAATTTATGCAGCAAGCAGAAAGTAGATTAGAAAAAGACAAACAAGAAATAATCCCAGAAGATATGATGACAAAATGGATGGCCAAAATGGGAATCAAAAAAGAAGTAAAAAGTGATAACAGTGACTCTAGTATTGCAGATCTTTTAATTAAAGGTATATCGATGGGCTCGATCAATATGGAAAAGAAAATCAAAGATTATGAAAAAACTTGTAACAAAGAAGATCTAAAATTAGCGAAAAAGTTTCTCAAGTTCCAAGAAGATACCATCGAAGAATTAAAAGAATATTTATAAAAAGGTATCCCTATTCAGAGATACCTTTTCTTTGTCTTCTACTCTTTCGATGATTCTGATATTTAATTTCTTTGTATACTTCCATGACAATTAAAATAATCAAAGCAAGTAATAACAAGTAAACTAAGTGTAAAACAGGAATTGTTGAAGTTTGTAAGAAGTGACTGAAGAAGTCTACTTCCATAACCACAATCTGTAATAAAATAGAACAGAAAATAACGATAGGAATAAACTTGTTACTCTTTAACGATATTTTAAAAGTAGATTGTCTTTCACTACGACAGTTAAAGACATGAACATTCTGCATGAAGACCATAAGTGCCATGATATATCCACGAGCAAGAGTAGTTTCCATGCCTACTACCTTGATTAAATAATACCAAACACTAAAGACGATAAGACCAATAGAAGCACCCGCTATTCCTACTTCTGTTAATAGTTCTTTGTTGAAAATCGTTTCTTTCGTACTTCTAGGTTTTTCTTTCATAATACCATCTTCCGCTCTTTCGAAAGATAACGCAAAATCTTGTAAACCATCTGTTACGATATTCAACCACAATAATTGAATGGCAACAAGTGGCATTGGTAAATCAAGTAATATCGATAAAACGAAAAATAATACTTCTGCTAACCCACAAGAAAGGAGCATATAACTAACTTTACGAATATTACTATAAGCACAACGTCCTTCTTTGACACCCGCAACAATCGATTTAAAATTATCATCAATGATAATCATCGAAGCAGTTTCTTTGGCAACATCGGTACCACTTCCCATCGCAATTCCGATATTTGCCCCTCGAATCGCTGGCGCATCATTCACACCATCACCAGTAACCGCAACAAACTCTCCTTGTCGTTTTAACGAATGAATAATTTCGTTTTTATCGATTGGCGTTACACGTGAAAAGACACGTTTTCCTTGAACAAAATGATCGAATTCTTCTTGACCTTTAGAAAACATTTCAGCAACTTCTTGCCCAGTTGCTACCTCATCATAAGAAGTAACCAAATGTAATTCTTTCGCTATCGCAAACGCCGTTAACGGATGATCTCCAGTAACCATCAATACTTTAATTCCCGCACTCTCACACTCTAAGATAGAATCTTTAACTTCTTCTCTGATCGGATCGATAAAGGCAACCATTCCCATAAAAGTAAGTTTAGGAATATCCGTATGATCATACATTTCTTTTTCTTGAAAAGAAGAACAAACACCATCAGCTAACGCAATTACACGATAACCTTCACTCGCCAAATTTTCATTTTGTTTAGCTAACAAAGTACGATCTAATTCTTTTTTTGCTTGACCATCAATCATCTTGGAAGAAAAATCTGAGACCTTTTCAAAAGAACCTTTAACAGTACAACGTACTTCACCATTTAAACGATAAAATACAGCCGAATATTTATTTTCTGATTCATAAGGAATTTCCGCTAAAATTTCAAATTGATCACTACTTGCTCCAATTTTTTCTGCTAAAGCTAAAAAAGCAATATCAATCGAGTCACCAAAACTCTCCCATTTTTCTTCAGCTACTTTTTCTAATTTTGCTTCATTGTTAATCTTTCCTAATTGAGCTAAAAAGACAACATCTTCTATTTTAGCTTCATCAACAGGAAGGACTTCTCCTTTACCATTATAACCAGTCCCGGTAATCGTATAACTATTCCCATTAGGTAACAGAATCTTCTTCGCGGTTTGTTCATTAACCGTAAGCGTACCTGTTTTATCTGAAGCAATCACCGTACAACTACCTAAACTCTCTACAGCATTTAATTTCTTCACAATAACATTTTTCTTAGACATACGATTAGAAGCAATCGTTAATGCCATCGTAAGAGCAAGTGGCAACCCTTCAGGCATTGCGGATACGGATAACGCAATTACTGAAAGGAAAATCTCTGTACCTGGCACCCCTTTATAGAATAATAAAATCGTAATAATAATCGCAATGACAATAATCAATAAACTGATCTGTTTAGAAAACTTGTCCATTCGAATCGTAAGTGGAGACTTAGCTTCTTTGGTGTTGTTTACTCGAGATGCAATCGCCCCAATTTCTGTTGCCATCGCAGTAGCGACAACGACACTTTTTCCTCGACCAGTTGTGACACTAGTACCTGCAAAAGCCATATTCTTTCGATCAGCTAAACTAACCTCCCCTTCTAAAGGAAGATCACTTTTCACAATTGGTAAACTTTCTCCCGTTAAGACTGATTCATCAATCTGTAGGTTATGACAATCAATTAACCGTAAATCAGCACTGATCTTATTTCCAGATTCTAGTAAAACAATATCTCCAACGACTAGTTCACTAGAATCAATTTCTACTTCTTCCCCATCACGTAATACTTTACAACGAACCCGAATTAAATTAGCTAGTCCTTCGGCATTCTTTTCAGCTTTCCATTCCTGAAAAGCACCTAATAATAAATCAACCAAAATAATAAATCCAATTGCAATTGCATCCACATATTCAGCAATAATTAAAGAAAAAATCACTGTAACTAGTAACAACAATACAATCGGATCCAAGATCCCCTTAAAAAATAATTTCCAAAACCCATCTGTCTTTTTCTTAGGTAATTCATTACGCCCATATTGCGCTAATCTCTTTTTTGCCTCTTGACTAGTGAGCCCCTTTTCACCAGTAGAAAGTTCTTGATAAATATCTTTTACTTCTTTTTGATACCATTGTTTTTCCATCTTATCCCACCTTATATTCTTTATTTGTATATCAAAAAAGAAAAAAGACTAGTTAAGTAATTGAACAACTAGTCTCTTATTTCTATTTGCGTGAAAGATCTTTATTAGTATACTTTTTCAACAAAATATATTTGCGAGACTGTCTGTTTTCTTCTTCGTTTTCTTCTTCATCTTCATCTTTATTTTTCTTAGAAGAAATTCGCCCGTTATTATGATTGTCGTTATAATCTTCCACCAATTTTTTTACTTTAACTGGTTTTTTCTTTTTTCTCTTCTTTAAAGCGACTCCTGCACCTACTAAAGCCGCTACTCCTGTTACCGTAAGACCGGTAATCACAGCTGTTTTCTTTTTCATTTATCTTCTCTCCTTATTTCATAGTTTACTTTGTTTAAATATTATTTAAACTTAATTTCATTATACACGAAATTAGAAAAATAGAAAGACTTTTTTTCTTAATCACATACTTTCCCATATTTATTGTTCACGTTTTACTTGGAAAGTAACCGTTGTCTCTAAACCGTTTCTACCTGTTGCGATACAAGTAATTTCTTGATCTTCATTTCCTAAATAATCATTGTTAGATGGATCACAAGTAACTGTTCCTCCACTTGTTCCAAAGGTAACTTCAAGATTATTCTTAAAATCATATTCTTCAGTAAAAGGTAAAACAAGTGTATCTTCTAATACTCTAATTTCTGGTTTCTTTTTATCAATATGAACAACGAATGCTTCTGAAGCTACTTTTTGTTTTCCAAGACCATTAGTAACTTGAACAGTATAACTACCATCTTGATCTACTGTAATAGTAGGAAGCGTAGTTTCCTGAATTACTTCACCATCACGATACCATGTATATTGGAAACCTGATACACTTTCTAACGGATCAGTATTAGCTTCTAGCGTTACTTCCATTGGACTATAATCTCCATTAGCAACCAAATCACGATCAGAATTACTTAATACTCCAGTAATGATAACATTCTTTAACTGACTCTTATCGATACGAATTGGATAATTACCACATTTTGCAGTAGCTTTATTATCTTTTTCATCATAAGCATCAACGGTAATATATTCTCCAGAAATATTTCCACTCAATTTAACTAATCCTTCAAGATCAGAAATCATAGTCGCATCACTGTAAACTAAATGATCACCGATATGATAACGATATTGTGAAATTTTAGAAGAAACATCTCCATCTGCCTTTAAGATCAAATATAGATCTTGATCAGTCCACTCACCATTATAAGCTTGGGTACCAGCTTCATCATAAGCAACTTGGCAAGATAAAGAGTATTTTTCTTCTTCTTGATAATTATCTAAACATTCTTTACTCTTCTTATCGCCACACATCAAGCAAACATGATAATCTAAGTCGTAGTCACTAGAAGAATCTGTTGTATCTGAACGGCTATTTACATAAACATAAGACTCTAAGTCACATTTTTCATCTTTATCATAAGGACTAGGGAAAGACTCCAAAATACCTCCATCCACTAAATCACGTAAATAGAAAAATTCATATCTTTCTGTATTACGTGGTAAAACATATTGTGAACAAAGAGCGTTTTTCTCACCCTCACCATAAAGACAATTGTCAACCAAAAGAACTACTCGTTCTAAAAATTGTTCCTCATAATTAGAAAATTTCTCATTTCGATCACTAGCTAAACGAGAACCAGTAAGAATAGCTAATCCCACTAAAACCACAATCAAAATAATAATCACAATAACAAGAGAACTCGTTAAAGCCCCTCGCATTTTCTTTAATTTCCTTACCCATTTTTTTCGCATTTTATTCAACTCCTCTTTCCTATTTCTGGGTCAATACTATTTCGCCATTTTGAGAGTATTGCCTCGACCACAAAACAGATAACCGCATAGAGGGGTGTCCAACCACTAAATAAAGAAAAAAGTGAAAAAACGATAGTCATAAGGCCAAAGAGAATAATTCCATACCACAAAATTTTTCTCAGTTTCAACCGCTTTAATTTTTCATCGTTCGTAATCGTCTGCTGCCCTTTATTCTTATTCTTCATAATACCCCTACTTCTCTATTCTTTTCATTACTTGTTTCATCTCCTTACGAATAAAACAAGCGTTATAAATATCTAAAACTGCATAAATAATTGTAAAAATACCAGCTACCTGTGTGAAAGCAATCGCTCCACCAAATGGATTAATCATCAATAAAACACCACATGCTAGTATCAAAATAGAAGCAATAATTGCTCGCATATAATTCGGCACTTGATTACTTCGCAATGTTAAACCATACTGTAGTTTACTAATTCCACTAATAATGAAATAGATACCTAATATAAATGGTAAAATACTAACTACGAACTCAGAATTAAAAATAAATACAAGTCCTAAAATACAAGCAATCACCCCAACTACTAAATTCGCATTATATTTATTTTTAAAATAATCAATTAAGGAAATAACTCCTGGAACTAGAATAACTACACCAATAATTAAAGAAATCATTCCCAAAATAAAATCTGGTTCGATGAGTAATAAAATACCCAATACAAGCAAAATAATTGATGAAATAAGCGAAGTAACAAATAATCCTTTTATTTTATCCTTTAAATATTCCATATCTACCCTCCATTATAAGTATAAAACATTTTTCTTCTTTTGTGAACACAAGAAGCAATTAAATAGAAAGCATTTGTTTAAAATCTTTAGGAACTTTAGAAATAAAAGTTAACTTTTTCTTAGTAATTGGATCACAAACAACCAATTTATTAGCATGTAAATACAAGCGTTTAGCTTTACATCCTCCGTATTTACTATCTCCAATTAAAGGATGACCAAGATAAGATAATTGAACACGAATCTGATTTTTACGACCAGTCATCAATGAAAGACTTAACAAACTATTTTTATCTTCAGAAAGAACTCGGTAATTGGTAATTGCCTTTTTTCCATTATCGTTAGTAGGGCTAACATATACCTTATGTTGTCTATTTTCTTTTAAGTAATGAACTAAACGACCTTCTTTAGGTTCTAAAATACCACTAGCTACCGCTGTATACTCCCTAACAAGCGCAACATTCTCCCAATCTTCTTGTAACTTTTGTTTCAATTTCTCGTCCTTGACAAACAAAACTAATCCTGAAGTTTCCCGATCAAGTCGGTGAACAATGAAAATCTTCTCTTTTTTGTTCTTATTATTCGCATACTCTCGTACAAAGTGATATAAAGTTCGATTTCTCTCTTTATCGGTAGAAACAGTAAGCATCCCACAGGGCTTATCGACAACGAGATAATTATCATCTTCGTAAACGATATCAATGTTACCGATCTTTGTTTCTTTCTTTTCGGTAGAAATAACGACCTTCTCTCCTTTTTTCACCACGTCATCAAAATTAAGTACTTTGCCATTTTTTAAAGTAATCGCATGAAATTTAAATAAACTTTTAATCTTCTTTTTCGAATAATCCGTATGAGTAGACAAAAAATCAAGTAACTTCATTTCTTGTTGAACAGATAAAATCATCATGAAACATTCTCCTTTCTAAGAATAGAATATGCTTGGACTAAATAGTCGAATGAACAACTCGCATTGGCTGAACTAGGAGAAGGAAGTAAAATAGCTTCTTTCTTCACCACTGGATAAAGATACCGCTGATATAGTTCATAAGCACGTTTTCCTGTCACAAAAATACGCTTGACTTTGGTTTTCGCTAATAGTGATGAAATGTCATTTACTTGAACATCAGTAATAGAGGCATCACTAGAAGCATGAATCCGACAGGAAGCAATCACATCCCACAAAGCAATTTGGTGACGAGTTAAAAAATCCTTTTTTAACGAAATAGTCTCAGGAACTTCTTCTTCATATACATTAGCCAATACTTTCCAAAATCGATTAGAGGGGTGCATATAATAAAACCCCTCTTCTCTCGATACAACAGAAGGAATACTTCCTAAAATCAATATTTTTGAGTTTTCATCAAAAAAGGACGGAAAAGTATGCGTTACAACTTCCCTTTCCATTACTCTACAACCTTAATAGACGTAATGACTGGTTGATTTTCAGGAAGAACGGTACCATTTGTATCTTCAACTTGAACATCTTCACAAATTGCGTCAACAATTTCCATTCCACTCGTTACATGTTCAAACGCAGCATACTCACCATTTAAATGAGGGCTGTCTTCTTGAACGATAAAGAACTGACTAGAAGCACTGTTAGGCAAACTAGAACGTGCCATAGAAATTACTCCTCTTACGTGATCAATCGAATTATCTACTCCATTAGAAGAGAATTCTCCCTTAATCGTTCGGCTACTACCACCGCTACCATCACCATTAGGGTCACCACCTTGAATCATAAAGCCATCAATAATTCGATGAAAAGTTAACCCATCATAGAATCCTTCTTCCACTAAATCAACAAAATTCGTCACCGTAATCGGTGCTTCATCCGCATCGAGTTCTACCGCAATCGTTCCATAATCTTTTACTTCTATTTCTACATTGATCTTTCCCGTTAAATATTCTGTTTTTCCACATCCCGTTACCATAAAAACACCAACTAATGCGATAACGAACATTAAACCTATTTTTTTCATTTTATTTCCTCCATTATATAATTTTCTTCTAAATATTCTTCTAATGTGAGCTTTTGACTCATAACTTTCCTAGAAAGCGGATATCTTACGTAGCAGAAATATCAGGGCTCATAACTGCCTCCTGACACCTCTCCCTTATCTATAGTAAAACAAATCCATAATCCATTTATCGCTTGGCTAACGTCCAATAGACGCTAACTACGAAAACTTAGATTTCTAGGTTTCGTAACAAGAATTTTTCTTTTTTTCTAAAATCACAACCGTTTCGATATGATAAGTATTAGGAAACATATCAACTAAATGAACATGAGAAAGTTGATAATTAGAAAGTAAACTCTTTAAATCCCGCGCTAAAGTGACAGGATCACAAGAAATATAAACCATACTATCCGGTGAAATTTTAAGAATCGTTGCGATTGTCTTACTATCTAATCCACTACGTGGTGGATCGACAACTAAAGAATCGATCTGTTCAAATTCATCAATATAATCTTCTACTTTTCCATGAATAAAAGAAATGTTCTTTACCTGATTGATCTCCTGATTCATTTTAGCCGCTAAAACTGCATCTTTAACAACTTCAATCCCAACTACTTCTTCTACATACGGCGTAAGTAATAATCCAATCGTCCCAGTTCCTGAGTATAAATCTAAAACTTTACGATACTGCTTGTCCCGATAATAATCGATTACTTTCTGATACAAGTTAAGCATCATATCATAATTCACTTGAAAAAATGCTTCTGGTAAAATCCGAAATTGGAAATCAAAAATTTTCTCTGTAATATAACGCTTACCAGATATAACTTCACCATTTAAAAGAAGAGAAGCTAAAGGGAAATCTCGGAAAAAAGAACATAAGTGTTCGGAATTAACTTTCCCTTTCACTACCAACATCAATTCTTTCAAACTAGTCTTACGAATCATGACTTCCCATATTTCCTCATCTGGATAAGCATTTAGATAATCACGCATTCGTTGGTAAACTTGATCGATTTCGCAATCGACCAATAAACACTGATGAATCTCTACCAAATCACGACTTTTTTCTTGATAGAATCCCAGTTGCCCATTTAATCCATGAAACACGACTTTATTTCGATAATGAACCAGTTGCCCATGAGAGATACTTTCTATTTCAAAATCAGAAATACCCGCAAAACGAGAAAAAAGTTCCCGCACTTTGTTCTCCTTAAAAGTAAGTTGTTTTTCCTCTAGCTGATGCATTAAACTACAACCACCACATTCTTCATAATGAGGACAAATAGGCTTTACTCTCTCCGAAGAAGGTTGAAACATCTTTTCAATTTTCGCTACCGCAAAAGTCTTCTTCACATTAGTAATCACAATACGACACTGATCACCAGATAAACCATGTTTAACAAAAACAAGCTTGTCTCCTACTTTGGTAATTCCATCACCAAAGTGATCTTGCTTCGTAATCGTAACATCATATTCTGTATGTTTCTTAATTTCTTCTAACATCTACTAATCACACTCATTTACTATTATACAGGAAAACCAATTTTTATGCTACGAAAAAAGGAAGCATCTCTACTTCCCTAAAACCTTTCTGTAATAATCATTTTGCATAATATATCTACTGATTAAAATCTTATTACTAACAACATTATTCATAGTTCTAACATAATCACTATCTACATTACTTCCATCACGACTTACAAATTTACCACTACTAGCATAGTAAGTTCCCTTATCACTGACCCAAGAAGAATTACCAAATATCGCAACTCCCGGTTCAGTACTTAATATATCTTTTCCAACAATGAGTCTAGAATCATACTCTACACCAAATAGATTATAAATTGTCGGTAATACATCTATCTGACTTCCTACTTTATCTACACTTACTGTTTCCATTTCACTAGTCCATAAAATAAAATTACTTCGGTTAACTTCTACTACACTATCTTTTTCATAACTAGCTAGTTCATTTACTTCATCAAGGGATAAATAATAAGGATAATGATCTCCAACTAAAGCAATCACCGTATCCTCTAATTCACCAGCTTCATCCAACTTCTCGATTAATAACGCTAATGCCCGATCAAGCTCTATTTGAGCGGCTAAATAAGAAAGAGGTTTTTCTGAATAATTTAGTCCTGCTACTTCATCTCTATGCTTAAGAGACATCGCATTAGAATCTACTCCATAATCACCATGTCCACTAACCGTCGCATAATAAACCATAAATGGCTTATCCTTACCCAGATAATCAGAAACAGTTGCTTCGATCATTTCCACATCCGATTCTGGCCACTTGTTACAATTCATTCGCTTTTCTAAACCATTACGACAACCCAAAAAATTATCAAAACCTAAAGAAGCTAAATACTTATTTCGACTCTGAAAAGTATAGGTATGATTATGATAAGCATAGGTATTATACCCCATCTCTTGAAATACTGTAGCTATCCCAAAAGGATAAGCATTTTCCCCACTCTTCCACGAAGACAAAAATCCTGATGCAGCGACTAATCCCGTAAGTTCTTGAAACTCACCACCAATGGTACTACTTATCGTTGGTGTATAGAAATTGTTAAATTTAAAACCACTGTTCACTAACTGATAAAGTGTAGGCGTAACATCTTCTCTTACCGCAATTTCATTAAAACTCTCTGCCATAAATAAGATTAAGTTCTTCCCTTTAAAATAGTTCGTATATTCGTTTTCTAATGTTCCATCTTCTTGCTTAAAATATTCATGCATCATCCGAATAGTACTATTACTTTCATTCGCAATTAAAGAATCAAAATCAATATCTAAATGATGATATCCATATTCTGGTTCCTTATCCTCATTATTCTCTTCATCAGAATCATCTTGATCAGTATCTTTATCAACATTTTCATCAACATCCTGATCAACATCATCATCCGTGATATTTAGTTTTCCTTCAAAACCAAATATAGTTCTTTTGATATCTATCCGAAAAGCATTAAGAACACCAAATTTTCTAATATTTAATTCATTATTATGAATAGTAAAATATAAGTCTCTCGCCGAATTAATTGTACCATCATTTAAACAAAGACTCGCTATAAATAATATATAAACAAAAATACCCCCAGACAATAGTCCAATATGTATTTTTAGTTCTTGTTTATTAATAACCAACTTTCTATTAAAAATTAATAATAAGATAAATGGTAAGAATAAGAATAATATACCTAATATATTCTCTAAAATGAGCATAAATCCATCACCAGCAAAATCCATCACCTGATCAGTTGCCCATAATAGAGACAGGTCAAAATAAAAACCAAACATCTTAAAAACACATAACTGTACAGCATATATGCAAGTAATCATAAAAATTAGCACATAATAGATTATTTTATTTACCCGATTACTACCCCATGTTACAACAAAATAAACAAGTAAAGCAGTAAATACAGTATATAAAAATATATACAATAAACTAATATTAAATACTACTGTTTTAGTTAATATCTTAAATACAATTTCCAAATACGTAAGTATTAATAATGTAAGTAAAAACAAACAGAAATTATTTAAATTGTACTTCTTCATGCTACCACCAATACATCTTTTTTATAGCAAAATAATCATTAATCAGCAACTACTACCGTAGCTGTAGTGATACCAAACCCATTCAATAAACTAATCAATGTTTCTTGAGTAATAGTATCTTCAACAATGATATAAATATTAGGATATAAGCCTGCAAAAACTTCGATAGCTCCAACTCCCTCTAAAAAAACAAGATTATCCAAATTCAGTCTAGCTAAACTAGAACAATTTTTAAACATCTTAGAAAGATTCGTTACTTTCGATAAATCAAAATTAGAAATATCTAAATTGACTAAGCTACTACAGCCCTCCAAAAAGCTTTCTAATCTAGTTAGTTGGGGTGTATTAAAACTAGAAAGATCTAACCATCGCAATTTTTGACAATTATAAAACATACCATTCATAAGAGCAACATTAGAAGTATCAAAATTACTTAAATCAAGAGCAGTAATTCCCGTATTTTTAAACATCCACCCCATATTCACTACTTGAGAAGTATTAAAACGACTAATATCCAAATCGGTTAACTTCGTACAATCCGCAAACATTTCTTCCATTGACATAACATTTGAAGTATCAAAGCTTGATAAATCTAAGCTAATAAGTTCACTACAACCGGAAAACATTCTCGTCATATCTTTTACTTGGGAAGTATTTAGCACTTGGATATTTTCAATTTCTCTAAGAAGAACCATACCATCAAACATATAAGCACACGATTCTGGTAAAAATATTTCATCATTTCCTTGTATATAAATCGTATAGGTTCCCGCTTCTTCTTGATTTTCTACCAAATAAGCCATACAAGAACCATCTTGACTTAAAGAAGCGTCTAAAGTATATAAAGCATCGCTAAGTGGCTCAATTCTATCTTGATAAACAACTTTAGTCACTAGCAATTTATAAAATTTTTGAAAGTCCGAAGTACCAAAAGGCACAGTATTGAACAAAGATTGTTTACTAACGGCTTCTACCCGATCATAACTATCGACTTGAATCTTAAAAGATAAGTCCATCCCTGCATCTTCATTTTGAAGAGAAGTACTGTTAAAAAGGCCAATTTTTAAACAATAACTTTGACTTTCTCCTGCCTCTAAATGTAAATCTGTTTTAATTACCAATTCTTTATCTCCAGATAAAAAACCGCTAGGAGAGGAAAAAGTGCCCTGTTTAACTAATTCTAATTGTTGATAAGTAGAATCCGTTTTATATAGTCTCCACATTAAGTTATTAGAAAAAACATCTATTCCGTCTTTTTGAAGAGAAATATCAACAAAACTAATATTGTAATCAATCGCCTCATCCTTAGTATTTCTAATTGTAAATTTGTGCGAAGAAGCTTCAGACTCATCATTAATTGGCACTGCATTTTCAACAAGAATATCTTGACCCGTCTCATAAGTAATTTCTAATGTACCAAATTTAATTACTTGTTGTTCAGAAACAGCATAACTACTAAAATAAGCATAACTTCCACCCATAATCAAACCAACAACAATTAAAACCAAAATTAGTAGCAAAATCTTTACACTATTTTTCATTATTCCACCTCGTATTATCTGTTAACATTATAACAAAATTGCTAATCAGTGAAAAGAACTTAACAAAAATTAAAACAAAAAAGTTACTACTTACAACTTGCTTTTAGTCAAATTTTAATTTTTCCACCTTCCTTATAAATAAAAGGCAAGTAACTGCGGATAGTAACAGAAAAAAGAATAGCTTTAATTACAGCTATTCCTAAATTTCTAAAACTCTACATATTCCTCAGTATCATATAAAACCCCATCTATTCTAAGATAAATAGAATACTTACCACTTAATCCCTCAGCATTGATATATTTCGTAACCTCAATACCATTTTCTGTTTCTTCTTCAGTAAAGATATCAACACACAAAGCAGTATAAGGCTTCTTACTTACACGAACTTGATAAACATTAGAACGTAAATTCTGATAAAGAACTACTTCAACTTCATTTTCTCGTTTAAACTGTCCCTTAACGACTAAGCGATCGATTTCCTTTTCAAAAGTAACATTGTGTTTCTCATATTCATCATCCATTTTTTGACTAGAAAGAATAGAACCAACTTCAGTACGAGTAACATCGGTTTTACCTAAACTACCTAAACGTTTTGCTTTCTCTGTAGAAAATTCATCTTGATCAATATATAAGCTCATCTTTTCTACTCGATAATTATTGGTTGGTAACTTTAATTCAAATACGACTTCATCATCAATTAATTCTACCGTATCTGATAATAGTTCCGCATTCTCACTGAATCCAGCAGGTTGGTTAGAATTCTTACCATCTACAAAAACAATTCCTCCAGAATGAACAATATAATGATTCTCCTCTAAATAATCAACATCAGAGATATATGGAGAATAGAATTCACTACCTCTTTCTTTACCATATTCCCATACTTGTTCGATAGTCATATTATCGGTATCAATCTTATACATAACCCCACGAGTATAACTATCTTCCGCAGGCACATATTCATCTTTGATCTTCGATTTATTATTTCCGTTATCCAAGATAAATACATATCCTTCAGGAGTAATCATCGCTGCATGTTGACTCCATTGCCACTCAAAGTCATCCCCTACTGGGGTAAAGAAATATTTCTGATACTCTTCACTCCAATTCGTAGAGTCACCAATAATCCAATTTAACTCACCAGTTTCATAATCAATATTCACTACCGCATCCTGATGTCTACCCGATAAAGTGATCGAATTTGTTGCTTCATCATACCAAACCGAATTATTATGGAACCAATCATAAGATGACCAGTTTTCACTCTTTCCTTCTTCCATTGGTAAAATATCTTTCAAATCAAAGTGTTTAACTTCTTTTCCTGTTTCTCGATCAAGTTCAACAATATAATCTTCAACCGTACCATCCTCATTATTAAAATCATCACTAGCAACTAACAAATTCCCATTAGGCATTTCATAATAATCGTGATGGTAACCACCTTCTAAACTATACTCCGTATAAATTTTACCCAGTAAATCCATCTCATATAATCCCGTCATATAATATGGCGAATTAATCAAACGTTCCGTACTGACTAATAAATGACCATTTTCTAGACGATCGATCTTCCAAAGTGCATAATTAGAAAAATACCATCTAACATCACCATTCACATCATAAGCACAAGTATATCCTGAACTAGATGGTGTATAAAAATAAAGCTCATTTCCTAATTTTTCTTTATTGGCATAAACATCTTCAGGAATAATCATATCATCAGGTAACGCCTCTGTTTGAATATCGATAACCTTAGAAACTAAATTACCATCTTCTTCATATTCTATTTTTACATGATTTACAGTATCAGCATAAAGTCCATAAATAGGTAACCGATGTTTGGTTCCTTTCTGAAATGTATGCGTATAAGTTGTCCACTCATCCTTACCAGGAATGGTTACTTTCACTTCTACTTCTTCTTTGGTATCAAACGCAACTAAAGCAGTAAGCGGAGAATTTCCATAAGGATTCAAAATCACTTGTGCCTCATCAATCGTGAAATTCTCTAAATCAAAATCTGCTTCTAACTGTTGTTGTTTTTCTACCATACTATCTATATAGGCTATCTCATTATGATTGATGGAATGTAAATGAGTATAAAGTATTACCCCTCCTCCAATAACCAAAACAATAGCGAGTATAGCAACAACCAAAACCCATATCTTCTTCTGTTTTTTTCTTTTCATACATAACCTCCAACAAATTCATTATAAAAAAGAAGTAGTCAAAAAAGCAATAAACAAGAAGTTGAAAAAAACTCAACTAGCTGTTGAGTTACTTCGTACAACGATCATTAAAGGATAATGGAATTCGATAAGTAGTCGCCTTTTCTAAAGAATTAGAAGCATTAATTTCTAAATATAAACTGCCTTCAGAATAACGAGAACAATCACTAGAAAAATCATCAATTTTAAAATCAATTCCACGAAGATATTCTTCTAACGTGACCATCTCTTCGCCCTCATATTTAGCTTCTGAAATTTTAGTCGTACTATCATCTTGAACTTCGTATAAGACACAACTGATTTCTTGATATAACGTATTATCTTCGCCACCACAATAATCGATATTAGAAATATATAAATGAGAATTATTTCGATTATAAGCTAAACTACCCGATATCGTAAAATGACTACAACTAGTCGATAACGTTTTAAATTCAAAATCATCGTTTTGAAAAAATAAAAAATATCCCCCTACAAGTAAGATGAAAATGAAAATTCCAATTACCACAATTCCTATCTTTACTTTATTAGATTTTTTTGGTTTAGGTGCATCTTTTACTGTAATTTCACCATCAAGAAAATCACCGATATCCATTTGAAAATCGGCACAAATCTGTTTTAAGAGCGCTAAATCAGGCATATTTTTTCCATTTTCCCATTTCGATACCGCTTGATAAGTAACATGGTAACGTTTAGCAAATTCTGCTTGCGTTAAATGGTGTTTTATTCGTAACTCTTTAATTAATTGTCCAACTTTTTCTTGATCCATATTACCACCTAATTTTTCCTTATCTTTTTTTATTGTATCATAAAAATAAATGATTGACAAAACTTAGAATGTCACAAAAAACTCACTTGACAACTTACTTTTTATTACGATATCCTTTTTTGTTTTTGCATTCCCTTATGATGAACTGAAGAAAAGAATTCTCCTAATGTCGCATACGGTTTACAATCTTTTTCTAAAAGACGAAGCGGATCACTTACATAATCATACTTCTTTACATATTCTCTTTCTGATTTAAGTAGAGTAACTCCTTCAGTGTGAAAAAAATCATCTGCGATAGAAGCAATTAAACGATTCATTTCCATTCGATTAATTAAAGATAATTCTTTTGTAGTTATATCATCTTGTTGTTCGTAGAAACTATCATCAATCATATACAAAGAAAAAGGTAACTGATAACTGGCGTTTTCACCAAAACGAAGATTATAAATCGCCCAATCACATAATTGAATATGAAGATCCGTAAAAATATCGATCGTTTGATTTAAAGAATGTAAATAAGAAAACACTTCTTTTTTCGGTAAATTACATAAAAGATCACTCGTTTTTCCTTTAGACTCATATAAATAAGGCGCTGAACAACCAATATAATCTCCTTCTTGATCAAATACCGGAGAATGACTAACAACAACCGGTAATACTTGAGAAGAAATCGCCCCAAAATAAGTGATAGTCTCTAAATCAGGGTAATCTTCTACCTCATCAAGATTTAAATAAAGCTTTACGGCCAAATCCACATTATCCTGACAAAGATGATAAACTGTTCCCGATGTACGACCTCCCTGTCCCTTTTCTCGAGGATCAAAACAATACATATTTTCATTAATCCTAAGCCAATTTTTCATTTAAAATCTTCTCCTTTTTACCAATTCCACTTTATCTAACAAATAATCTTGAAGCGAAGAATAGTTTCTACTCTCTTGTTTCAATAAGGAGAAACTATCCTCACTCTTTAAATAAGGACTAAGAACCGTCTCACTAATAGGATCTTTTAATGAGTGGGCATGACGAAAGACATAACCAGCAATAATATCATTAATTAAATAGGATAACATCTGTCTATTTTCTTCCCAGGTAACATGAGAATCAAAATAGTAACCACTATCATCGGTAGCATATAATCCTAATGGTAAATTTTGACCCTTACCATATAATAGATTACCAACTCCCCAATCCCAAAGGACTAATTTTTTCATCGTTACTAACGCAATTTTTTCTTCTAAATAAGATAAATCACGATATACCTCTTCTAATGGTAACTGATAGATAACTTCATCGGTAGGACCAACTGTTTCTTCTAAATAAGAAGTGGCACTCCCAATATAATTTTTTTCCTCATCAAAAACAGGATACTCACTTAAACAAATAGGAAAGCTATCCATAAAAAATTCCCGCATTCTCGATATATCTTCTAAATCTAAATAATCACAACAAAAATCTTGATGATAAAGTTTAACCGCTAAATCAAGATTTTTCTCTGGAACTTGAAGTCGATAACAACATCCAGTTTGACCTTTCCTATCACTAAAAAGTGTTACCTCATATTCATGTCCATCAATAATCACATGTTTTTTCTCCATAAAAAAATCCCCTTTAAAAAGTGAAGCTTATTTTAACATATTTTTTAATTTTTGAAAAGATAACCGACTATTTTTTGTAAGTTTATCCATACTAAAATAAAGAAAGGGAGAAAATTATGATCGAGAGAATAAAAACAGATACCAATAATGCTGATGATATTATCTATCGAAATATCACGATTCAAGGCCAAAATATTACTTTAGTTTACAGTGAAGTACTGACAAGTGGCGTAAATGTTGGCGAGTTCGTATTAAAAAATCTAGCGAAAATTATCGATGAAAATATTCCTATTACTACGGATCTTTATACCTTCTTCTATAATTCTCTTCCCAGTCACAACATAAAAAAAATAAAAGATTATTCTGACTTACAAACCAAGTTGTGGAATGGTTATGTGATTTTTATCTTACCAGATGATAATTGTTTGGGAATGGAAATTAGAGCATCCTTAGATCGAGGAATTGGTAAAGCAGAAGCAGAAGTTTCTATTCGTGGACCTAAAGATGCCTTCACAGAAAACTTTAATAGTAATTTAGGGTTACTCCGTAAACGCTTAAAAACTTCTCATTTATGGACTTCAACACTAACGATTGGAAAACAAACTCAAACCAAAATTGGCATTCTATACATGGAAAATATCGCAGAAAAAAAGTTAGTTACAGAAATTGAAAAAAAACTAAATAAGATAAATATTGATGGTATTGTCGATAGTAGTTATCTGAAACAATACTTAAATCAAGAATCCGCCATTTTTCCAACTATTATGACAACTGAACGACCAGATCTTACGGTGATGGCCCTATTAGAAGGAAAAATTATCATTCTTATCGACAACAGTCCCTATATTCTTATTCTCCCCTGCTTCTTTATTGATTTCTTTCATACACCCGATGATTATTATCAAAAACCAATTAATATTACCTTTATCCGCTTAGTACGACTAGCTGCCTTTCTCATTGCTATTTTAGTTCCTGCCTACTATATTGCGATTACTACTCATAACTACGATTCGATTACGACTGACTTGTTGATTAACTTTCTTTCGCAACGAAAAATGGTTCCCTTTCCGGCTTTAATAGAAGCACTACTCATGACAATCTCCTTTGAAATTCTAAGAGAAAGCGATATGAGAATGGCTTCTACCATGGGAACCGCTGTATCCATTTTAGGTGGTTTAGTTTTGGGAGACGCCGCAGTTAGTGCAGGTATTATTTCTCCTATTATGATTATCGTTGTTGCTATCAGCGCTATCTCTGGATTAGTGTTTACCTCTATCGAATTAACCGCTGCGATTAGATGGTGGAGAATTATCTTTATGATTCTAGCCACTTTTTTAGGAATATACGGTATATTCTTAGGGATTATTCTGTTAACCACAAAATTATGTAGTATCAATGCCTTCAATAAACCCTATCTTGCGCCTTTTTCTCCACTCATCTTTTCCGAACAAAAAGATGGATTTATCCGCCTTAGTAATCCCAAAAAAATTAAAAAACGTAACCCATTACTAACCAAAAAAAATCAAATAAGGGGACGATAATATGATTAAAAAAATAATCATTTTATGGTGCATTTTACTTTTTACTACCAGTTGTAATTCCTATACTGAACTAAGTGATTTAGGAATTACTAGTATGCTAGGGATCGACTATCAAAATGAAGAATTTATTGTCTATGCCAGTATCATCGCAGATAGAGAAAATGAAGAAGATAAAGAGGAAACAAAAGCCTACCACGCAACAGGAAAAACTCTAGAAGAAGCGTTTGAAAACATCTACATCCAAAACAGTAAAAAAATCTATCTATCCCACATGAACCTATTAGTAATTACCGAAAACGTAATGGATCAACAATTAACCACTATGATTAAACATTTTTTAACAAATAATGAATATCGAAATAACTTCCAAATTGTTGCGATAAAAGATACTCTAGATAAATTATTTAACCAAGAAATTACTGCTGAAGAGATCAATAAACTAATTACCATCAATCAAAAAGAATCAGGTACAACTAGATCAATTGATTTTGAAACATTTTTAAAAGATATTTTAATCGACCACAATACAATTCTTCCAACCATAAAATTAGAAGACACCGTATCCATAGAAGGATTTACTCTAATCAAAGAGTACAAGACCTATGAAACCTTATCCAACGAAGAGGCAATCTTATACAACTTCCTAAGCGATGAAATCGAAAAAACCTCCTTTCACGGAATTACTGTCTATGAAAACGAAACCGTAATTTCCACCAAAAAAAATAGTATTGAAATAACCATCACTTCAACTATTGATGCCCAACCTGAACTTTATCAAAAAGAATTAAAAAAAGCACTACTAAACTTACTAACGACCTATCAACAAAAACACTATGACTTATTAAAACTAGAACATAAAATCTATCAAAATAATTATTCTTACTACAAAAAGACCAAAGACATCCTCTCTAAACTAAAATTCAATATCGAAATTTATCCAACAGTCAAAAATAATTATCTAGAAAAGGTGATCATTGATGAATAAAAATAAAATTACGGCTTTCGAATTAACTACCCTCTCCTTTTTCCTATTTAATTCCTTTCTCTTCACAACCGGCATCCAAAGATTAACTAAACAAAACAATACCGATAGTATCTTAAGTATCATAATTGGTTTTATTCTTCTATTTCTTCTTTTTCATTTACTAAAAGGAATTATCCAATTTCATCAAAAAAAAGATATCTTAGGAAAAATAGAAATACTGTTTCCCAAAACCAAAATATTTATTTTTTTCCTCTTGATCATTATTTTATTTACTTTTCTAATCTACTCTATTCATCAAATTTCTACCTATATTAATTATTACATTCTAAAAGACACAAAATTAATTGTGATTATAGTACCATTACTATTAACTATTCTTTATATCTGTAAAAAAGGGATAATCAGTATCGCTAAACTAAGTGAAATCTGTTTTTATATCTATCTATTTCTTTTTATTATTACTCTCTTAGGAACGCTAAAATATTTAAACTTAGAAAATCTTAAACCTCTACTTACCTCTTCCTTCCAAGACAACACAAAATCAAGCTTACTTTATTTTTCTAGTTTAATTATTCCTTTTTTCTTAATCGTGATGATTCCTAAAGAAAATATAATTTCTAAAAAGAAATACGAACAGATGGTATCCAAAGGACTTCGTTATAGTAGTCTAATTTGTTTTTTAGAATTATTAATTACCCTTTCTATACTAGGAATAGAGTTAACTAAAATCTATATTTATCCAGAGATGATTGTCTACAAGAAGATTTATTTTTTCAATATTTTAGAACACTTAGAAACAACGTTAGCTTTCGCGCAAATTTTAAATAGTCTTTTCATCATTGTTTTAAGTCTATGGAGCCTACACGCACTTCTAAAAAAAGTAATTCCTTTAAAAAAAGAAAAAGAGAATATTCCTTATTCTCTCCTTATCTTATTATTAATTTTTGCGGGAACTCTACTTACCATTCCTCATCATTATTTTTTGATCGAAAACATTATTGTCTTCTTTCTATTACTACTGATCCGTTTAAAAATCAGCTATTCACAGACATAGCCAGCTGCCTCTAATTGAGTCGCAATTTCTTGTACATTTTGATCTAGAGTATAATCGGTAGAAATCACTTCTTTATCACTTTCAGATACAGAAGTTGGATCAAAAGTCGCTAAATCAAATTTCTTTACTATATAAATCGAATTACCACCAGTTGAACATTCATAGTTAAACCCTTTGGTTTGATGATAAGAATCAGGGATTTCTTGACAAGCAAGTTGTGCTTCTGAAAACTTTGCTTCATTATCTTTAGTATCTAACGGATAAACACGATTAACAGTCTCTGAAACAATACGTAACTGATTATCTTCATGAAACAACAAAATTCCTAAACTGTCCCGGTAATCAACATTAGATTCATCACTATAGGTACAAATAATTCGATCATACTTACTGTCATCAATCAAATCACCAGAAGAATTATCTGTAGCAGGTGGAACAATATCGTCAGAATTATCTCCCCCATCCTGCTCTTCAGTAGGAGTAGTGAAAACACTTCGAAAAACGGGTGGTAATACAATAAAAGAAGATAAAACCAAAATCCCACCAACACATAAAATCCACTGTAAAATAGATAAACCCATAATTTTTTTCATAAAAGACCCCTTTCCGATTATACATAAAGTTTATCACAAATTGGTGATGAAGAAAACCTATTTTACTTTAATTCCCAAAATTTGAACCAGAAAGACAGCCTGATAAGGAGAAATAATCATTCCTTTTAGACAATTTGGCTCAATACGAATTCCCTCAATTAAACAACTAGAAAGGTCAATTCCTCGCATTGGAGTCGTATAAATTTCTACTTCAGATAAATCATCTTCCTCAAAAATAGCATTGGAAAAATCCATTCCTTGAAACCTAGCTTCTAAAAAGTGACAATGAGAAAATTCAATTACTTTACATTTACAATCAGCAAAATTACTATACTGTAAATTACAACTGTCAAATAGACAATCAAAAAAATGTACTTTAGAAAAATTAGTACCAACTAATTTACAATCATGAAATTCTACTCGATAAAACGCTCGATCGACAAACTCAATATTAGAAAAATCACAATGATAAAAAATAACATCCATAAAACTAATCTTATCTAAATCATGTTTTTGAAAAATAATATCATGAAAAACACACTCATTAAAATCAGTAACCAACATACCTGATGGATACTCTTGTTTAAAAAATTCTAATTGAAAAAATTCTTCTACATGGGCAAGTTCTAAAAAAGAAGATTTAGTTACTTGTTTAATTTTGGGTTTTACTCTTGTTTTCATGAAACCACCATCCTACTTTAATTTATCATCAAAGAAAGAAAAAAGCTAGTCCTATTCATTAGAGCTAGCTTAAAAACTTAACGTATAACTTTCTATGGCAGTTGTGGATTTACCACAAGTTAATCTTGAAACTCGGCATGGACTATGACGACTAATAATATGATCATCAGAATATTGAGGTTCGTTATAATGAGGATGCCATGATGAATAAGCAGCTGAACCACAACGATTACATCTTAAGTTCCAACGATACCATCCTCCACCATCGTCTCCACTCCACTCGATATAATAAGTACCACCACAAGTAGCATAACAAGAATCCGTATGAGTATGCTTATTAGCCGTTATCGTAAACTTCTTAGAATTAACATTTCCAGCAGCATCTTTAACCCAAGCATAATAAGTAGCTGTATTTTGAGCAAAAGAATAAGAAGGTGTTGCCGAAGTAGAAGATAAACTAGTCCAAGATGACGGTTGCGATGAACTAGAAGTAACCGCATATCCAGTTAAACCAATATCATCATTCAATTGAAGACTAACTTGATTTTGAGTACTATTAGGTAAAGTAATATTAACGGTTGGTAAAACTGTATTGCGTTTTACAGTATAAGCATTAGACCACGCACCACGATTACCAGCCTGATCAACAGCACGAACATAAAACTTCCAATTCCCATCCCAATTAATTGTCCAAGGATTAGAGACTTTTGTCGCACTACTTGCTCCAGTACTATGAGCATATTCATAATAAGCTACACCTACATTGTCTGATGCATTAAAGTTTTGAACAACATCTCGATTCGTCCAAGTTGCTGAAGTATAGCCATTTAAAGATACTGTTGTTTTACTAGGAGCTTCTGTATCCATATGAATATGTTGACCACTCGAAAATGCCCCTTTATTACCAGCTAAATCAACTGCTCTAAACGTAGTATTACAACTACTAAAATTGTTAGGTGGTGTCCACTCTTCTCCAGTTGTCCCATAATAACTACCATCAACATAAATTTCATAATAAGCTACATCGACATTATCTGTCGCACTAAGTTTTAACTTATAATTGTTTTTTCCAACTGTGCGTATTACTTCCACCTAAATAAGTAACTGTAGTTTTAGCCGGAGCTTCATTATCCAAATAGATAGTAAAACTTGTCTCTTCACTTACATTATTACTATTATCTACTGCTTTTAATGTTACCGTTCCCCATAAACTCTCATTTTCTACATATCTAGTCGTTGTTTTTGTCGTTGGAATTATTCGAACACTCGTATCTGTTTCTCCACGATATCTTATCTCTTTTACTCCCGAACCTTCTAGTTCTGGATATCTACTTCGACATGTGGTTCCTAATACACAAGCATAATCTCGACTCGTAATTTCCATCATAATACTCTTGGTTGTAATATTCGCATTACCATTACTGTTATTCGGCGTATACTCTGAACCATCTGCGTAAGATAAATTCACTATCGGTTTTTCTGGCGCTACTTCATCGACAACTCTTACAGAAACTGGATTAGTACTTTTATAACGATATATCCATCTTACATTAGTCGTTCCTAAAATCGTAGTATCAATTGTCTTCGGAGTTGCTTCTAAATTATCAGTAATTAGTGTTTTAACACCACTTTCTAACAGGATAAACGCATGAGAAATTTTTAGATAAGTCTATGTTTGATTTTCAAGCAT
>UQRY01000014.1 GCA_900543675.1 uncultured Mycoplasmatota bacterium | reverse complement strand
ATCTGCACTTTCTCTTTTATTGGTGGATTTACAATTTACTTTTGAAATTCACCTTCTTTTTTGGAAACATGCTTCAGTACTTATATTTTTTCTTGTTTAAATCTAAGCTTTCTAACTGTAATTTTACTTTAATTTGCGCTATTTCAGAAGTTGAAAAGCCATTTTCTTTCAGTGTCTTTTTTTGACATTCCCACAATTCTCTCACTGTATAAATATTCAAGCGATGAAGATCAGCAACGATCTCTTTTTCTAGGCCTAAAGTTTCAATTTTATCTTTTAATTTTACCATATACTACCTAGTTGTCTTTTGTTGAGAATGTCGTTGTTTCTGCCTTGTGAAATTATTTGTGGGTAATGAGAAAGAGAGTCCTTCGTTTAATATTGTTTTTATCATTTTATCCAATTCCTCCTGAAGTGTACTTTTCTTAATAAGTGCTTTCTTTATGTGCCTATTATACCATTTTTTCAGCAGGAAAAGTAAGTGTTTTTTGTTTCCTAAATGGATATTTAGGTATGTTTTCGCTATAATTTTTGTTTTTGATGATTGTATTTTCTAAAACATTAGTTCTCTTTAGTTGCTCGGAAAGAAGTATATAGGAAGCAATCTTTCTCATGAGAGTTAATGATACCAATTGCTTGAAGATAGGAATAGATAATTGTTGTTCCTACAAATTTCATTCCCCTATGAATTAGATCTTTTGAAATTTTATCGGAGAGTTCGGAATGTGTTTGGTCATTTTCATAGAAAGTTTCTCCTTTACTAAAGGTAATTAGGTATTGATAGAAACTTCCAAATTCTTGAATAATTTTTTTAAATATTTGAGCATTGGTTATCGTTGCCGTGATTTTTCTACGATTACGGATAATTCCTGGGTTCTCCATTAGGGATTCTATCTTATCTTCTTGATACTGACTAATTTTTTCAAGATCAAAATGATCAAAGGCTAAGCGGAAATTCTCTCTTTTATTTAGTACGCATTCCCAAGATAAACCGGCTTGGAATGATTCTAAAACTAGCATCTCGAATAAATAATGCTCTTCAAAATTAGGAACTCCCCACTCTTCATCATGATATTTAACATATCGTTCATTTTCTAAATTACACCACTTGCAGCGACTAAGGGAAGATTTCTCTTTGGAATTACCTTTTTCTTTAGGTAAATAAAGCTTGCTCATATCGACACCTTCTAAGGTTAGTAATTTTCTCTTGACGTCTAATCCGCCAGCATAGCCGGTTAAATTTCCCGTTATTCCTACTACTCGGTGGCAGGGGATAATGATCATGATTGGGTTATGACCAATCGCATTACCAACAGCTTGACTAGACATCGAATTTCTATGTTGTTTTTTAGCTATTTCTTTCGCTACCTCTTGATAACTGACTGTCTTTCCATAAGGAATAGTCAAGAGATATTGCCATACTTGTTTTTGAAAATCAGTCCCCTGGGGAAGTAAATTTAAGGATTCATAACTAGGATTTTTCTGTTCAAAATAATCCTCTAGCCATTTTTTCGTCGTTTGAAAAACAGGTAGTTCTTCTTTCACAGTAGCTTCTTTTGGGATATAGTACCGGCTATTTTCTAGTTGTAGACTTAAAAGATGAGTACCATCACTTTCTAGAATAATCTTTCCTAGAGGCGAGTGGTAAATATATTGATACAGTTCTATTTCTTTCATTGTTTTATTCACCATTATTCTCTCTATAAATAATGAATTTGATCGACAACTGTTAAATTTGGTAGTTTCTTTACTAAGGTTTTATTCATTCTATCAATTTCAGCTGATGTAAATTTTGTCATTTTTCTTTCTTCAAAATCTTCATTAGTTAGCCCATAGTCTGCTAGTAATAACTGATGTATATCATTGGTTAATTCAATTTCTTTTTTATCTACTTCAGTTAATTCCTTTTTACTCTCTAACTCTGTAAGTTTCTTTTCTAATTCTTCGATTCTTTCTTTGTGTTGCCTTTCCCAGTAGAAATCCAGTCCCCCTACTACACTATGGCGATGTGGATAGGGATTATGTGATGCATGTAAACTTTCTAATTTTCTTAATACGCGGTTTATTTCTTTTTCTCTTAAGTCTTCGTTTTGCAAAGAACGATATAAGCTAATGGTGCCAATCTTCATAGTTTTATATTCATCTGGAATATTTTCCCTTAGACTTATTCGATTTTGATAATCAAAGCTAAATAGTTCGACTCTTCTATTTTCTAATTGCATAGAAATAATTAGACTTCCATTGTTATCGATGTCAATAGGTTGTTTTTGTTGTTCTAATAGTTGTAAGGCTCTATGATAAATATTATAAGTAGCAATCTTCTTATATATTTCTAGTTCTGATAAAATTTCTCTTTCTTCTGTACTGATATTCTTTCTAACCACCGAGAATTCAAGTTCTACCAAGGAATTTAAATAATCTAATATCGAGTTAGTTAGTATTCCCCTGTGCTTCTTTAATAAGTCTATTAATTCTTCTTTAGTAGCCAGTTTGTTTTCTGGATTAGTCCCTATTATTCCAAATTTTATATAATTGTTTTCCATATTTCTATTCCTCCATCTATCATTTTTTCCACTTCATAATGGTTGTTTTGTTTGTCTAGGTATTTGTTTTTGTTTCTATTATTTTCTTTAAGACTGGTACTTGTTGGTCATCTATTTTTTCTTTCTGTTTCGATAATACAAAGGTAGTAAGGGTATCATCCCTATAGTAAGAAGGAATTCTAGCTGATTGATGATCGTTCTTTAATACTTCTAGATTGATATTATTTTCCTTTAATAAAGAAACTAACAAAGAGTAATCTAGATATATTTGCCGGTAGTGAGGGATTGTAGTTTGTTGGGAAAAACCAATAAAATATTTTTTTGTATCTACATAATCTAAAATCGAGTAAATTAAAACTATTTTTTCTTGTTTGTTTTCTAATAAGCTAGAAAAAGATAAACGATCAGGTAAATCTTTAAAATCTCCACAAAAAATAGTATGAAAGCAAATTTCCTTTTTCTCTTCACTACCACACATTAAATCGACAACTTGTTCATTCACGAAATTTCTAGTTACTACTTCTCTATTTTCATAAAGTTGTAGAGTATGATAATCGGTCACTAAGTTAGCGCCACCTCGAATAATTCTAGGTGAGATTGCTAAAAAATTCTTCTCTTTATATTCATTTATTTTATTTATCATATCTTCCTTCGTTAACATAAAATTCTCCCTTATCTCTTACTAAAAATAGTATATCATATACCTTTTATTAAATGTTAAAATAGTCGAATAAATTTTTGAAACGAAATCATTGGAAAGCTATCTATAATCTTTTACTATAATCAAGATAAGAAGCAATATTATCAATAGTTTATTAAAAATATATTTTTTTCATCTACTCTTTTGGTGCACTGCAAAAAAACAGCCTGTTTTTACGCAACAAAAAATCAGTCATATTTCAGACTGACCTATATTTAACGTTCGATATTTCCGAACAAGTTTGCAAAGTGGTGCCGACTATAGGGATCGAACCTACGACCTACGCGTTACGAGTGCGTTGCTCTACCAGCTGAGCTAAGTCGGCGTCAATAACAATTGTTATTATACATGACATAACCTCTCTTAGTCAATAGCTTTTCAGTTATTTCGTGGTAGGGTTCCTATATATTATTCTCTTTGTAACTTGCTAATGGAAATTATTTTTTCCTAAAATCTTTTCGGCTTCTTCAGAAGATTTTTTTAAATTATATCCGTAGATATTATAGTCTCCATCTTGATACTCATATCTACCAGTCTTAGAGGCAATATGATTGATTTGTTCATCATTAACATGGGCTTTTGCAAAAATATAATAATTAGGTAAACCTTTCTCTACCGCTCTAAACCTTTCTCGATAATCGAGTACCTGTTCATTTCCAGCAATGATTTCTAATAGTTGTTTTAGTGCTTCAAAAATATATTTATGATTTCTAGCTTCTTCTACTAATCCACATCTAAGTTCTAGTGGTCCTTTTTTCATTTGAAGTAATAATATAAATCCTATTTTTCTATCCTTAAAATATACTCTTTTTCCGTTTTCTTTCTTTTCTACATTATATTTAATGAAATAAGCTAATTTTCCATAGGGTACTTCTTGTTCCATTTTACTTAAAATAGGGTCACAGAAAATATCACTCATATCTTCTTGATCGAGATCACTTTCTTCATCATAATACTGTAAAGAAATCCATTTGTAACATTCTTCTTGCATATATTTTCCTCTTTCCTGCTTACCTACTTATATTTTAATATCAAATCGAAAATAAGTACACCTTTATTTTTACAGAAATTCTAACATATTATGGATTTCTGGTTCCGATAAATGAATATTTTCCTGAATTAATCCAATTTCAGGATGTAGATTATCTTTACAGTGAAAGTCGGAACCAATTGTGGTTTTTAAGTGGTGGGTTTGGGCAAACTGATTCCAGAAATCACTTTCATCTATTTTTTGTTGATTCTTGTCAATATAAATATAATTACTTTCTATCCCATCTGCTTGCATCTCTTGGATAATTTCAAGAATTTCTTGGGGACTTAGATTATCTTCATAACGATAACTTACTGGATGCGCTAAGACCACTTTTCCTCCAGCTTTTCTAATCATCTTGGCAGCTTCCTTAGGTGTAACTGTCTTTTTTTCGACATAAGCAGGACACCCTTCGTTCATTATCGCTTCGATAAATTCTCCTTGGTTAGGAAGATGGCCAAAGTCGTGTTCTAGTTGATTTTTATTTTGTTCTTTAGTAATTATATCTTTCGCAATATGCGCTTTGGTTACTGTTTCTAACTTGCTTAATTTATCGATATCTACTTGATAGCCTAATGCTTCTAGTTTTTTGGCTACCTGTTTCAAATAAACTTGCCTAGCATTTCTTAATGTACTTAATTCTTTTAAAAAAGTAGAATTTTTGACATCTATATTGTAGCCTAAAACATGAATGCCACATTTCTTTATCTTAGTAGATATTTCTACTGCCGGAATTAGTTTTATCCCTTTTTCATGTGCGTATTGAATTAATTCTTCATGGTAAGCTTCTACCGTATCATGATCCGCTATCGCAATACAACTGACTTCTAGGCGAACAGCTTCATCGATTACTTCTCGTGGCGACAAACTCCCATCTGAACAGGTAGTATGTATGTGTAGATCTATTTTTGATTTCATTTTCTTTTCCTTTCTTACTCCAAGCTTTTACTATTTTTTAAATCTAGATAATACGGATCATTTTGGAGACTTTCTACTGTCCCATCCGCAACTTTTCTCCCCTTATTAATCACGATTAAATGATCAACTTGATCCATTACCTCTTTCTTATGGGTAATTAAAATCACGGTATGTGTTTTCGCAAGTTTTTTTAATACCCTTATTACTTGAAGCGTGGTCTTTCTATCTAGCGACGAAGTGATTTCATCAAAAAGTAAAATTTCTGCTTTGGTTAGTAAACATCTCGCTATACTTAAAAGTTGTTTTAGTCTTGTTGAAATATTCGCTCCATTTTCTTCAATAATTGTCTGATAGCCTTGTGGTAAAGCTAAAATTTCTTCTTCAATTCCAAGACTTTGACATACCTCTTGTTGATGAGAGGTGTTTCTATCTACTAAGCTTAAATTATCATGAATACTCATATTAAACAATAAACTTTTTTGGGTTACGACACTGACATTGGCTTTGTAGACATCTTCTTGGTAAGAAAAGATATCTTTAGAATCGATTAAAATCATTCCTGAAGTTGGTTGATATAATCTTAGAATATGGTTTAAAATGGTACTTTTTCCACTACCACTTCGACCAACAATAGCGGTTAATTCTCTTGGTTTAACAATAAAACTTACATTATGTAAGACCTCTTTATTTCCGTATGAAGTATAAATATGACTAAATTCTAAACTTCCTTCAATATCATCTGTTCTATCACTTCCAAATTCAATTTGTTTAGGACGGTATTGAAAAAGATCATAAATACGTTCTACAGATATCTTATTGTTGATCATGTTCTTGACACAATTTTCTAACATATATTTTAAATCGGTCGTTAAAAGAGAAAAATAACCGATCACTAAAACAATTTTATCTACAGTATATTCCCCTTTAAATAATAAAAATAAAGTAACCAAGTAGATCGCAATTTCTCCTAATTCTAGAATTAGCTGAGAGAAGTTGCTTTGTAGATCTGCGTAGCGTCTCTTTTTTCCATAATTATCACAGAATTTATTATTGGCTTGTAAGAAATGTTGATAATATTTATCTTCCATGTTGTATGCTTTCATTTCTTCAAGAGATTCCATTTCTTCTATCAAAATACCAGCAATCTTATCTTGATACTTTCTTTGTTTGTGTAAATACTTGATGACTCTATTGTTGAAAATACAAGTGACAATCCAATAGATTAGAGAAAATATCAAGACTAAAATTCCTAAAAATATTGAGTTTGTTGCCACTAAGATGATGATGAGAATGATTTTAATAAAGGTAATAATGACATCACTTAAATTATCATTTAATCCAGTTACTTTCCATATATCACTGGAGGTGGCTTGGAGGATTTGATCGATATTTTTTGTCTTGGTAAATTCCAGATCGTATGTAGATATCTTTTCATAACATTTCTGTTTTAGATTAGTATAACAGTAATCGGAATCTTTAGCTGCACTATAAGAATTAAAATAAGAGAAAAATACTTTTAGTGTTGCGGATAAGAAGAAGTATAAGATCCAAAGAGAAGCATTTTGATAATCATTTATGGTTAAATATTTGACAATATTTGCCGCAGCTAAGGGGATAAAAATACTCGCAATTGTCGCTAAAATTTTAGATAAGATAATCAAACAAAAATTGCTTTTATAAAGAGGAATCACAGACCATAATTTACGGTAAGTTTCTATTATTGCTTTCATCTTGCTTCCCCCTCTCTTTTGGCTTCTTGAAATTCTAGCCATTCTCTTGGAGAATGATAACAAGTAGCTTGTCCTTTTTCTAAATAGATAATTTGGTCAGCGGCTTTAATGAGATCATCACGGTTAGTTACGACAAGAAGAGTGTGATCTTCTTTTAATCGTTTTAATAAAGAAACAATTTGACTTGTTGTTTTAGGATCTAATGATGCGGTAACGTCGTCCATTAATAAGATTTCTGCATTAGTTAATAGTGCTCTCGCAATAGCGAGTAATTGTTTCTGTCCACCAGATAAATTTCTAGCATTTTGGTGAAGTACAGTTTTATAATTCTTTTTTAGGCTTATGATAAACTCATGAATTCCTACTTCTTGGCAAGCTTGAATTTGTTCTTTACGATTACCATTTACTAATCGTAAGTTCTGATAGATACTCATGTTGTAAAAGTATGGATTTTGTTTTACGACTGTAATATTAGAAGCATAGATATCACTACTATAATCATAAATATTTCTACCGTCTAAATAGATTTTTCCATTATCTAAGGGATAGAAACGAAGTAATAAATCAAAAATTGTTGTCTTACCACTTCCACTTTCTCCAACAATGACATTTAGTGTATTCGGTTTTACGGAGAAACTAATTTGATCTAAGATTGTCCTACTATTATATTGATAGGATACTCGGTCGAACGTAATCGCGCCATAAATTTCATTACCTTCATAATTTCCAAATAGTGCTCCTATATCATCTTGGAAGGTTAATACTTCACTTACTCTTTCTACCGAAATAGAATACTCTTTAATTTCTTGATATGTGGTTAACATCTCCGTTAAACTCTCTATCAATTGATCATAATAACCAATAATTAAAATTACTAATTCTATTTTGGCATTAAAATACATCATGAAAAGTAACAAAATAATATACAGTAATACCTTTGTATATTGAGGAAATAACGTACTTGTATTTTCGTTATGGATCTGATATTTGGTCTTTTTAAAAGTTGCTTTTGTATAACGATTTAGAATAGTTGTTAATTTTCTTTGTAATTGTTTTTGAATTGGTAAGGTTTTAATTTCTTTTAATGCTTTTAATTCTTCGATATAGACATCGTTCGTTTTATCATGGTGCATTTTCTGTATTTTTACATACTTAGTATACTGTTTAGTTGTATAAGTAACAAATAAAATATAAAGAATAGAAGAAACCAAAAGGACTAAACCAAAGATAATATGTACTCTCATTACTAAAATGAATACAAGAATTACCATGAATATTGTCGAAAGGAAAACACACACTGAATCGAGTAATAAACAAAAGCTTGGAATATCATCACCTACTAAAGTTAGTACTTTTCCTTTGTCTACTCCCTTAGAAAAATGTCTAGAAGAACTTTTTATCTTGTGAAACAGTTTCTGATATAAAGCACTTGTATAGTAATATTGTAGTTTACTATAAAACAGATAATTAAAATAAAAGATAATTTCATATACGATATAACTAATTCCTAAAAACAAAGTTGCTTGGAAAGCAAGAGAGGGAAGATTTTGTGTTGCATATTTGATAATTTCACTCGCAAAATAAGGAAAAAAGGCCATGACAACATAACCTAATATACAACTAAAAAACATAGCTAAAGTTAGTATTTTCTTACTTGGAACCACCCGGAAATCACGAATCATTTCTTTAATAAACTGCATACTCCCACCCTACTACTTTCTTATCTTATATTCATTTTATCATAGTTTGCGGGAAGAAGAAATTCTTTGTGTACATTTCATATAAAATATGAAGGCTAGTACTACAGATAATCTTTTTTTAAAATACATAAATCTTCTTATAGTTCAATGAACTAACTCTCTTTTTCTTCTACTTTATTTACTCTTTTCTACTTTTCTAAAAATCGCAATAAATTTTATTCTTTCATAAAAAAATACTTTTCTTTTTTCTCGTTATGTGCTATAGTATATGAGTAATCAAATTTATGGGCTGTTAGCTCAGTTGGTAGAGCAACTGACTCTTAATCAGTGGGTCTAGGGTTCGAATCCCTAACAGCCCACCATATTTTTGTCTTAAAGACCGCCACCGGTCTTTTTGTTTTGTTTTCATTTTTTCTATTTTCTTTCTACATAATTGTTGTTATAATTTAGTTATGATATACTTCATACATATTTCAACAAAAAGTTATTCACTAGGAGGTCTATATCAAATTTATATTGAGGAGGTTTGATCTAAAAGGAACATTTTTAAATAAATCAAATAAAATATTGAAAACGATGGAGGTAAAATAAAAATGAAAAGCAAATTGATTTTAGGGTCTGTTATGGGGGCTATCTTAATTAGTGCTACAGGATGTGATGAAGGTAGAACGTTAACTTGTACAAATGAGGCGGATGAAGAAGGAGCTAAACTTTCTCAACAAGTAATTGTTTCTTTTGACAAGAAAGAAAATATTTCTCATGTAAAAGTTACTTCAGTAGTAGAAGCAGAAGATGATTATGCTGATGAAATGGATGATTATGAAGAAATGGTTAAAGAAACTATCGATGGAAATGATGAAGAACATTTAAAAATGTCTTATAAGAGAAATGGAAATACTTTATCACAAGTAACCGAATACTATGTCAATCAGATGAGTGAGGAAGAAAAGGAAAATAATGGCTTTGATGATCCTGATGAAAATTCTTATGATGCATTAAAAGAAAATTTCGAAGATCAAGGTTATACTTGTAAATAATTGATTCAGGGAATTAAAAATTTAAATATCAAAAAAACTCTTCTCTTAATTTAGAGAGGAGTTTTTTTATACCAAACTTTGTTTTAATTTTGTTGCCTGGCGATTAATCTTATGAATTAACTCGTCAATTGTTTTTAAATTTAATACTTGTTTTGATGTTTTATCTTGAAGATTCTTTTCGACAAAATCCATATTTCCCACAATTAATGTGTTTTTTCCTTCCATAATTCCATAGGTGTAATCTTGATAGTTATCCATTAATTCTTGTTTTTTTACCTGAGTGAATTCAGAGATGGGATAGAAATCTAAATTATCCAATATTTTTTCATCATATCGTTTATAGTAAAAATTAGACTCACAGTTATAGCGAAAGAAATGTTCTTTATATAAACTGTTTTCTCTATTGATATAGGCATCGATTTCTTCTTCTTGTTCTTTTTCCGATAAAGTAACTAGTAGTTTTAATAGTTCACCAAAATCTTTAGACATATATTTTAAATAATAACTCTCCCCATCATAATAAACTGGGCTTACTAAAATAGAATGATCGTTGTCTAATGTTTTTCCTTCGATTACGCCAATAATTTCTTTTTCTTTCATTTCTCTTCACCTTGCGTTATATAATAGCACAAGCTTATTTTTAAAGGCAAGAAAAAAGATATCTTTTTCGATACCTTTTCTTAAAAAATTACTTACGAAGAGATTTTACTCCTTTACTTCCCTTACTACCAAATTCACTGAAGCCTTTTAAAATATTCGTATCAAAAGAATGTGTCTTCATAGTACGATGTTTATAATCTTTGATACCAATGTTTACTAAGTCATCTAACAACTCAGAATATTCTTTACCGATAGGCTCCCATAGATAGAAAGATAATGAACCAGGTATATTGTTGATTTCATTAATGTATGGTTTATTGGTCTTTGTATCCACTAAAAAGTCAATTCTCACTACTCCTGAAGTTTTTAGGGCTTTACAAGCATCTATAGCGATCTCTTCGATTTTTTCTTTTAATTTATCTTCTAATGGCGCAGGAATTATTCTATCTGTTGAAACCATTCCTTTAGAGCTTTTATATTTCATTCCATTTTTTCCCTTAGTTTTGCCACCACCGATATATTTATCTTCATAGGTTAGAAAAGCACTTTTTGGAATTACTTGTTCAATCGCACTTAATTGATAGTTTTCATAATTACCTAGTACACTGATATTGACTTCCATTAAATTTTCTACTACTTTTTCTACAACAATACGATTATCGTAACTGATTGCGGTATCAATTGCTTCTTTTAATTCTTCTTTATCTTTTGCTACACTGATACCAACACTACTTCCTAATAAGCAAGGTTTAACAATTACTGGATATTTTAAGTGTTCTATTTTTTTGATTATTTCTTCGCTATCATCTTGATATTCACTATCATAGAACCATATATAATCAGCGATTGGTAGGTTTTCGGCTTTAAAAATTTGCTTCATATAGATTTTATCTTGACCGACTACAGAAGCATAGACATCACCACCGACATAAGGAACACCGATGGATTGTAAATATCCTTGTAATGTACCGTCTTCCACATTAGTGCCATGTACGATTGGGAAGACGATATCTATTTCTTTTACTATTCTTTTAAACAAGCCTTTCTTATTTTGAAGAACAAAACGTCCATTCTTTGCATATAACACAACATTCTTACAGTATCTCTTTAATAGATCTATATCTTGGAAGGTATCGATATCTTTAAGAGATTCTCCTGTATACCATTCACGATTTTTGGCTATATAGATGGGAATAATTTCATATTTTTCACTATCCATTTTGTTCATTGCCTGAATAGCAGAAATAATACTTACTTCATGTTCTACACTTTCTCCACCAAATATAACGCCTAATTTAATTTTCATTTTATTCACTCCTATTCATTATAAAGATCTGGTAAATCATTTTCAAATAAAGCATAAAGAGCTTTATCTGTACTCATGCTTTGTAATAAGGTATAAGCATCATAAACACTATTTACGACATAAATTTTTTCTTTATCGAAATCTCCTTCAATGATGCCTTTAAAAATCGGTTTAGTTCTTTTTTCACCGACTAAGATGACATAGTCTGCGACTTTACTAATCTGGTTACCAAAGATTTGATTTAACTCTTCTTCTTTTTCTCCTAGCTCTGTCATACCTGGAGTTACGACTACTTTTTTTCCAGGCATCATCGCTAAAACATCTAAAGCTGCTTTTGCTCCTACTGGATTAGAATTATAGGCATCATTTATCTGATACATATAACCATAATTTCTAAGTTCTAGGCGACTCTCAATCGGTTTTACTTTTTTTACTCCCTTTTCGAGTTCACTAATAGACATACCGAATTCCCTACCTAAAGCGATTCCCGCTAAAATATTATAGATATTGTGATTACCTAAGAGTTTAGTTTCAAAAGAATACCGTTTGTTATCTTCTTTAAAGACGACATCAAATTTACTTCCTTTGTAATTACAGCTAATATTTTCTGCATAGATATCGACATCTTTATTATCAATACCGATCCATACTTTTTTACATTTACTTTTTATCGGATAAGATAACTGTTTTGGATCATCCCCATTTAATACAGCAATTCCATCATCTGGTAGACTTTCAATTAATTCAAATTTCGTTTTCATGATATTTTCAGCACTACCAAATGTTTCTAAATGAGCAAGACCAATACGAGTTAAAATTCCATATTTAGGATGAACCATATCACAGAGTTTTTTGATTTCTCCCTTTTTATAAGCACCCATTTCCGCAATAAATACTTCATCAAATTTATCTAGATAGTTATTGATGGTAATCATTAATCCATACTCAGTATTTAAATTTTTTGGGGTTGGTCTCGTAATATATTTTAAATTTAAGATATCATTTAAGATGTTCTTACTACTCGTCTTTCCATAGCTTCCTGTAATTCCAATTACTTTTAAGTGATTCATACTACGCAATTTTTTCTTTGCTTTAGTTTCATAATATTTGTAGACAAACTTTTCAATTGGTGTATTGATCACTTTAGCTAAAAAGACGACAAAATAGCTAAAATAAGCAAGAATCGCAGATAATAGTAACATTAAGTAACCATTTCGATAATCGACTAAATAGAAAACAAGAGGGATGAAAAATAAAATTGTCAACGTAACAATTAATCTTCTTACTCTTTTCGTAATGACAAGTGGCTTTTTTGTTTTTTCAGATTTATATAAAGAAAGTAACCGAAGGGTTTCTCCAATATAAGCAAATATAGCTAGGCTTACAAAAATAACTGAAGCATCATTATTTAAATAGTAAGCGATAAGAATTAATAATAGTGATAATAAATCTAAAGAAATAAATACTTGTTTACTATTTCGTTTTAACCATTTTAGATAACGGTTATTTTCGTTATATAAATTTTGTTGTAACATATGAAGTGATTTTTTATTTTTTATAATATTAAAGATAATGATCACAATAAAGGTAATTGTAAAAATATTCATGATTTCACCTCTTTAAAGAATTCATTTAAAATGCTTACAACTCGTGGTAAAGCTTCTAAATAGGCGTAATGTGTATAGCCTTCTAATTCAATCAATGCCCCATCTTTTAGTAGTTTTTCTAATTTTCTTGCATCTTCTATTGGTGCTGCTTCGTCATTAGTTCCCCAGATTAGTAAAGTGGGACAAGTGATGTTCTTTGCGTATTCACTTAAGTCTTGATTGACGATTTTAACAAATGATTCTCTAAGGATAGGAGATGCTTTTTTATAGTCTTCTGAGCCTATATAATTTTTGGCAAATTCTCCTATTTTTTTCATACCTGGCAATTTCTTTATCGTTTTAAATAATTTCTCTTTTGGAGATGTTTTTTGTTCACGAACACATGGGCTACCAAATAACACTAATTTTTCTACTTCATGTCTACTTGCATAAATGATAGCCACTCTTCCTCCAAAAGAATGACCAATTAGTATTGGCTTTTTTACATTCACTTGCTCTAAGAATTCGGCTACACATTCTTCATAATCTTCTATCGACCAAGCAACTTTTAAATCATCACTTTGACCAAACCCAGGAAAGTCGATAATTGTAATTCGATGATTTGGAAACTCTTTGGCAAGCGGTTGCATCATCGCAATATTTTGACCCCAACCGTGTAATAATACGATATCCTTACCACTACCATATTGTATGTAATTGATGTTCAAATCTCTAATCTTTATTGACATTATACCACCAAAATTATTATAACATGTTTTTAGTACTTAGCCTAATAATTTTATGGCATTTTTTCTTATTTCTCAGTCTACTTTATTGGAATCTGATTCTTGAATTTTATATATAGTTGATTATCATGAATACTTTCGTTATAAATATTCTAGTTGTAATGGTCATAATAAATATGTCATAGGATAAAAAAGATATAGTTGACATTATGCCTTCTATATCTTTTCTATTTTTTTATGCTTATTTGATTATCCAAACACCACTTTAAAGCGAGGTACTTTACTTCTCGTTCTAAAAATGGTTCGAGATAGAAATACCAATTTAAATTTGTTTTGTTGAGATAATGAAAACTATTTTCTATTGGGTGTTTAGAGTTGTTTAAAATCTGCCTAATTATTTTTTTATCTTTCTTACTCGGTAAAATCTTACTATAGTTATAGATAATTTTCTTTTTGACACTAAGGGGAAAATTTAGGTATAAACCAAAATCATCCCTGTTCTTAGTAAAGCTAAAGCTGTTTCTTTTTGGATCATAATAAATACTAGGTGCTTCTAAAGAAAATAATTCTTTATAACAACTGATTAATTTTTCCCATTCTACTTCTATTCTTTTCATTGTATGCTATCCTTCAATTAAAGGTTATCATACGTAGTTTTTGTGAGTCAACTATTCGTTAACTTTCTACAAAATTTTCTATTTTTATTCCTTCGTTAGAAAGGCAAAAAAGCGTTCTTCTTTTTGCCTATTATGGCTAGAATCTTCGAAATATACTTCTTTTTTCGCTTTGTTTACATTTAATTGATGGTTAGTTTCTAAAAGATGGAACAAATGATTGGCAATTCCTTTACCCCCATCATAAAACTTTACCTCTCCTAAGATATTTTTTATTTTTTCTGAGATTAACGGATAATGTGTGCATCCTAGTACGACTGACTCGATTTCTTCTTTTTGAAACGGCCCTAGTAGTTCTTGAAGATAACTAGTTAGTTTTTCTTCCTCACCTTCTTCAATTAGATGGGCCAAATTAGGACAAGCTAGTAGATAGGATTTTTGATTATCATAGTGGTGATATAAGTTTTGAAAACGCTCACTTTCGATTGTAGCAGGTGTTGCCATGACTAAGGTTTTCGTATTAGGAGCATAGTCATGAATCATTTTATAAGCGGGTTCTGTGCCAATTAAGAGTAAATCTGGATATTTTTTTCGCATTTCATCAATCGCTAATGCGGTTGCGGTATTACATGCAAAAACAATTGCCTTACAATCTTTAGCGATAAAATCATTTATGATTTCCTCAACAAAGCCTATCACTTCTTCTTTGGTTTTTTCTCCATAGGGATTATGTTTAGAGTCACTATAATAGATATAGTTTTCATTCGGCATTTTAGCAAGTAAACATTTCAATATAGTCACTCCACCAATTCCGGAGTCAAAAACACCAATTGGGCGATTATCCATCTTCTTCACCTTCTTTGTTTTGTTGTATATTTTTAAAATAGCGTCATCTGACTAGATTCTGGTAAATCATTTAATATCCCCATCATTTTCATTTTATCGATTAATGTTGCGGATACTTTGGCACGTTTTTGTAAATCTTCGATACTTAAAAAGGCTTTTTCTTCTCGTTCTTTTACAATACCACTAGCTACTGCTCCTCCTAGACCATCAATACAGCGGAATGGTGGAATCAACGTCATTTCATCTTCTTCATCGATTTTAAATCGCTCAGCATCACTTTTATAAATATCAATAGAACCAAATTTTATTCCTCGAGCACTTGCTTCTAAAGCATTCTTTAAACATTCTAAAATATTGGTTTCTTTATTGGTCGCTTCGAACCCTTTCTCTGTTAAATCTTCAATTCTCTTTCTAATTGAATTATACCCTTTCATCATGCATTCGATATCAAAATCACTTTCTCTTACTGAGAAATAAGCGGCATAATAACGGTTAGGTTGATAGACTTTGAACCAAGCGATTCGTAAAGCTGACATAACATAAGCACAAGCATGGGCTTTCGGGAACATGTATTTGATTTTCCGACATGACTCAATATACCAATCAGGAACATTCGCTTTTTTCATGTCTTCAGCCATTCCCTTCCAAGTCTCAGGATCTTTACTAGCTTTTCCTTTACGAACAAATTCCATAATTTTGAAAGCTCGTTTTGGCTCCATTCCCCAGTTCATTAAGTTGACCATGATATCATCACGACAACCGATAACTTCCTTGAATGGGACAACATTATTTTCAATTAGTTCACTAGCATTCCCCGCCCAAACATCAGTTCCGTGTGATAGACCAGATATTTTTACTAATTCAGAGAAAGTTTTTGGCTTGGTTTCTACTAACATGTTGATAACGAATTTTGTTCCCATTTCCGGTAGACCTAATGTTCCAGTCGGACACATAATTTGTTCTTCAGTTACGCCTAATGCTTCAGGACTACGAAGTAAACTTAGTACTTTTTCATCACTGATTGGTAGCGTGGTCACATCGATTCCTGATAAGTCTTGAAGCATTCTTAATACGGTCGGATCATCGTGTCCGAGTATATCTAGTTTTAAGACATCTTGATCGATGGCATGGTAATCGAAGTGGGTCGTCCGCCATAAACTTGTCGGATCATCAGCCGGATACTGGAATGGAGTAAAATCAAAGACATCCATATATCCTGGAATAACGACAATACCACCTGGATGTTGACCTGTCGTCCGTTTAACTCCAGTACAACCTAAGGCTAAGCGTTCGATCTCTGCAGTACGCATATTGGTAATTCCATGTTCTTCGAGATATCCTTTTACATAACCAAAGGCTGTTTTTTCGGCAACGGTACCAATTGTTCCTGCACGATATACATTATCAACACCGAATAATACTTTCGTATACTCATGGGCTTTCCATTGATATTCTCCAGAGAAGTTT
The DNA here is from genome assembly GCA_900543675.1 of uncultured Mycoplasmatota bacterium. Lineage (GTDB taxonomy): Bacteria > Bacillota_I > Bacilli_A > RF39 > UBA660 > Alloscybalousia. Next base: position 24,957 of record UQRY01000014.1, on the reverse strand, counting down.
AAGTCAATATCGGGAACTTTATCGGCATTGAACCCAAGGAAGGTCGCAAATGGCATGTCTTGTCCTTCTTTTCCTAGTGGTTTACCACATTTAGGACAAATTTTATCTGGTAAATCGTATCCACTTGAATATTCTTTACCGTAAGCTTCTCCATTTTCGTTGATAAATTCAGAATATTTACATTCTTCATTACGACATAAATAATGAGCAGGAAGCGGATTAACTTCAGTAATTCCCATCATTGTCGCTACGAAACTTGATCCTACCGAACCACGTGAACCAACAAGATAACCATCATCATTCGAGTGTTTAACTAATTTTTGAGCAATCAGATAGATAACGTCGAAACCTCCACCGATGACACCACCCAATTTCTTTTTTAATGTTTTTTCCCGATCGGCATCGGTTAATTCTGGATCATTTTCTTTTAAGTCTGTCCAAACGAGATCTTTTACTTGATCGAATCCGGTTATAATTACTTCATGTAGGCGACGATATAGTTCTTTTTCTGCTTCTTCTTCACTAAGATCTTTCTTTGCTACCTCTTTTTTGATAACATCAATTAATAGATCACCATATAATTCTTTCGCAATTCGCTCTTCGATATTGAATGGTAATGGATCTCCATACCAAGAAGAAGCCTTTGTATATACTAATTCTGTTACTGTTTCTACACTTCGATCAATAGCTGGAGAAAAAGGGATACCACCAGTATCGATAATTACTTCGATTTCTTCTACCATATCCAAAATTTTATTCGGATTCGTAATTATAATCTCTTTTCTTACTTCTTCATCTAGGAAAGCAAAATCTTCCATCATTTCGTCGGTCGTTCGGAAATGATTACTTGGAATTTCAGTAATATCACTTTTCGCAAGTGGATGTCTACCTCCACCTGGTACTTTTTGATTGACGATAATTTCACGATATATTTTGTCTTCTCGTTTTAAGTGGTGAACATCCCCTGTTGCGACGATTAACTTACCACTATCTTTAGTTACTCGAATTACTTTCTTTATATTTTCTAATAATTGTTCCTCATTATCAAAATCATGCATTTGAATTAAATGATCATAACACTCTGGTGGTTGAACTTCGACATAGTCATAAAAATTGATAATGTTGGTTAACTCTTCATCGGCTTTACTTCTTGCTTCTCTAAATACTTCACTTTCATAACAACCACTTCCTACTAGTAGTCCTTCGCGATGGTTTTCGATTTCACTACGTAAGATTCTTGGCGTTTTATAGAGATATTTTGTATTGGCTAGACTAATAATTTTAAACAAGTTTTTTAAACCCGTTTTATTTTTCGCTAGTAGATTCACATGATAACTACGTCCATATTTATGAATTTCTTCTTTAGAGACTAAATTGTTTAAGTCGGCGATAGTTTCAAAGTTTCTGTCACTTAATTTCTTTAACATTTTGTGAAAAACCAAGGCAGTTCCTTCCGCATCGTAATCCGCACGGTGATGGGCATCTTCGTCCCATGGTACATCGTATCGTTTGACCAAAGCACTCAAACTATGACGAGCATAGTTAGTATCTAATGTTCTAGAGAGTTCAAGAGTATCGATGATAGGATTGGTCAATTTCTTAAATCCATATTTTTTTATGGCCATTTCTAGAAAAGAAGTATCAAACTTCGCATTATGCGCAACCATAGGTAAGTCACCGTACCATTCAATAAAACGGCGAACAGCATTCTCTTCGTTATCTTTACCAATTAACATCTGATCCGTAATATTGGTAACTTCAGTGATTTTGGCACTTAATGGTTTACCAGGATTAACGAGTTCATCAAAGCGTTCGATAATTTCGCCATTTTTTATTTTTACCGCACCAATTTCGATAATCGTATCTTCTCCACCTGCATTAAATCCAGTTGTTTCAAAATCGAAAACAACATAGGTAGTTGTGAGTAGGTCTCGGTCATCTCCACGAATAACGATATCGACACTATCATCAATTAAGGTAAGTTCCGTTCCATAGATCGCTTTAAACTTATCTTGTTCTTCTTTTCCTTTATTATAATCGGTTACTGTATTGTAGACATGGGGAAAAGCTTGACAGCCATTATGATCCGTAATCGCGATTCCTCGATGTCCCCACTTCATTGCTTGTTTCACTAATTTAATTTCATCAACTACACCATCCATCTGACTCATCATCGTATGGGCATGTAACTCTACTCTTTTTTCTGGATAAGTATCTTTTACTTCTTCTACTTGACGTTCTAAAACACAAATATCTCGTACATTCAATACTAATTCTTTAGAGAATTGATCGTTTTTTGTATATCCTCTAATGATAAACCATTTTCCTGTTTTTAACTCTTTGGAAAGACGAGCATATTCTTCGTCACCACGAACAAAAACTTTAGCATAAATACTATCACTATAATCGGTTAATTTTAAAGTAATGATTTTAAAATCTGTTTTACTTGACTCAAAGTAATCGACGCCAAAAACATATCCTTCTACTGTGATATTATCGCTTTCTCCAACAATACTTTTCATCGATATTGGCTTATCTCCAATTTTGCGACCCAATATCACATTAGGATCATCCTCTTTTTTAGCAGGACGACGATAGGTTTTCTTTTCTCCATTATCGGTGTAACTTTTCTTCTCAACAGCAGGTTTTTCTACTTCGACGACTGGTGGGATGGTAGTCATTGCTTCATTTAATTCTTCTTTAATTTCTTGACGAACTAGTTCTTTTTTTTCTTCGTTAAGACAAGTGGTTAATTCATAAGGAAAACCAGCTAAACTTAATAGATAATTTAATTTTGGTAAGAAGGTATGTACTTCTCTTTCTTCTTCTGAATTCGTCACTTCAATCTTGTATTCACCATCTTGTTCAATTAAATTTTCTTCGAAAGCAGGAGCAAATATTAAAACATCTTTCACTTCATTTAATACTTGCTTATAGTAGTTAGGTAAATAGTCTAGTGATGGATGATGCGGATTAATTTTAAAGAAAACTTGTTTAATATGCTCGAATGCCTTCTCCCCTTTTTCTTTTAATAATTGATAATCTTCTACTGGTAAGATTTCTTCACTACCTAAAAGAAAAGTCCAACAATTATTTCTGGGATTCACAAGTACTTTTTCTAATGACAATCCTTGAAAATGACTTTTTTCTTCATCTGTTAGTTTTAGTTGTTCAAATAAAATGGTTATTTTATCTTCTGTCATACTTCTTCCCCCTATTAAAATAGATTTCACTATGAATGAAATCTATATTATTTCTAAATTATTAATTCGTATAATATGTTTTTGATTTTTTATACAAAAACGAATAAACTCATATAAGTCTACTTTTTTTAGTGCGGTCTCCATCGTATAATTATCGATATCAAAAGCGATTTTATCTCGCATCATATAATGAGTCATATCTTCCCTATCACACCCTAGATACATTAACCAATAAGGATAGATCTGACGTTTTAAATACATCAAGGTATGATCCCCTTCTAGATAATTGGAGTTATTTACTAGTCTCGTATAAAGTTCATTGTGAATCGCTAATTCTAAGATAGCTTGAACAATTTCTTTATATTCTTTTTCAAAGTCTCCAACCTCATTTTTAATTAATGTATATAAAATATTAGAAAGAGCCATATATTGGTCTTCGGTATCTTTTTTGAATCCCCAGCCAATACTGGTTTTTGTCGTTTTAGAGATTAGAACGCTATCCATTTCAGGACAAAGAACTAATATATTATAATTATCTGCTAGTGGAAAACGTAAGATTTCTTTTAAATATTGATTGATTTCTTTTTTCTTTTCATCCCATACTTTCATCAAGGTTAGACGATGTTTTTCAGCACTTTTCTTTAGTGTTTCAAATACGTCTGTTTCGAATATTAAATTGTATAAAGTATCATCATCAGGAATGTAATTTTTGATATCTTGAAGCATTTCATCTTTATCTTTCATACCAGCATTGTATTGTTTTTTATAGGCAGACCATAATTTTTGCTTAGCGGCATGAATTTTAGGTGAAATAGAAGCTCCGTATAATAAATTCCAGGTTAGCAGATAGTCGTTTGTTTCAAATGTTAATTTCATATACCCACATCCTCATCATATATATAAATATAACATACTATCCCTATTTTGGAAAGTTTTCTTCTTTAGTTTTTCAACTCTTTTTCCCTATTTTTTTGACTTTGTATATTGTATGATCTATTTTTTGTCTGGCAGTATTCATATAATCGATTTCTTCTTCCGTAAAGTGATGATTTTGAATGATTTGCCTTTTTTCTTCTTGAGAATAATATCGCCAATCAATGATATATTGACGAAGTAATTCTAATCTATAATTATCCTTTTCTTGTTTGTCCTTTTTCGCGTTATAAAATCTTAAAGTGACAAAATAACTTTCTTCAATATCCTCTGATGAAAAATGATATTCTCTCATTTTTTCTATTTTTTTCTTTTCTTCCGTTTCTAATCCTACTTCAAGCATTTGAAACATTCTAATTTTTTCGAACGCACGAAGAGATAAGTCTGTTAATTTCTTTATATCTTCATTGGTTAGTTTATGTTCTTTCAATTCGATCAAAAAGTCACTTATTACTTCTTCTCTAACTGTAATTTGATTTTCTAACAGTAAGTTTACTAAGTATTGAGTGGTCATAGTTAACCATTTTTTATCTTGTTTCTGGCTATTTTCTTCATTAATCATTTGGATAGTTATCGCTTCTTCTATAGAAAGAATATCCTGTTTCATTAAGTCGATAATTTCCCTTACTGGAAAGTTTAAATATTGTAAGGTTTCTATCACATATGGCGTATACTTTTCCATAATCCAATCTGGGATTTCTTTTTCTATCGTGCTTTCATGAATACTTCTCGTTAGTATTTGTTCAAAGGATTCATCAGGAAAAAGTTGTTTAAATTTGACTACATTGGTCAAAATAGTTTCTGAATAACCACTATGCTTACAAAATAATTTTATGGTTTTGTTTTCTAGATTTTTATTGGTTATTTTTTTACTTAGTTTTTCTTCTAAAATTAAGCAGAAAGTTTCATAATCCATAAAGAACTGTTCTAAGATATTATCTAATTCATAGTTTTCGTTTTCTAAAGCTTGTAATTCTTTACAAAGGGCTTGATGACGAAAACGAGGTGGTCTGGTTTTCTTTTTATGTGCCCAAACATTATCCCAAATCATTCCTTCAGCGGTCCACCAAGTGATTTGTTCGGCGGATAATGGCTTTCTTTCTTCGCATGATTTTCCTTGCTTTTGCATTCTATATATTCTTCTCATTACACTGAGATGATAGCCAATATTTACTGTTCCAAATTCTTTAATATATACGGAGGCTTTTGTGGGCATTTCTGAAAGATTTTTTTTATTTTCCTTTTTCCAAATTAATGCCGCTTGTCGGTATTTTCTTTCTATTCGTTCATTTTTATCTTCAAGTGCACCAGTTGATTGCCAAAACTCTATGTTATCCGAATAATGTTCAGGATAATATTTCATATGATTAATTCTAGTTCCTAATCTAATTGACTTGCCGTTTATTTCTACTACTGTGTTTTGAGGAATGTCAGCTCCTGTTTTTTCAGGATGTTCTTGACACCATTTTTGATAAGCTTGACGATATTCTTCTTCTGTTGGATAAGACATTTTTTACTCCTTTACTCGTGTTTGTTTTGTTGATTTAACCATTCTATGCCATCGACGACAATTTGAAATTTGTCGTATCTTCTCTCTACTCGACCGGATACTTTCACAATCATATTACTTTGTAACGATAGATTCTGATAACGTTGATATACTTTAGGGAAAAGAGTGAAGTCCATCGCTTGATACTCGTCACTTCCCCAAATAAACATCATCTCATCTCCATTTTTGGTTTTTATTGTACGTACTTTATCGACCAAGATAATGACATTAACTCTTTGATTATAATAGTTTTGAATTTGATCCAAGGAAATAATATTTGGAAACTTTGCTTTATAAAAGGTAACAGGATGATTACTTAAATAGAAACCGAATAATTCTTTTTCTTTACTAATTAAATATTCTTTACTGTATTCTTCTACTATTTCTATTTCTGGTTTTAGTACATATTCACTATCTAAGTCTTTTACTAATTCTGCATAGTTCATAATACTATCTAGATTGTGATGGAGAGTATTATGATTGTAACCAAAAACATCAAAGCAACCAGCATCGATCAAGGATTCTAAAATTTTACTATTTATTTTTCCCGCTGTTTTTTGTACAAAGTCAAAGATATCTGTATAAGGCTGATTTTGAATAATCGCTTCTACCGATACTAGACCAACATTTTTTATTCCTGATAATGGATATCTAATCCCATCAGATTCAACAATATATTCTTTACCACTATTGTTGATACATGGCTTTTTGATTGCGATTTTTTTCGCTTTAATTTCGTTAATATATTCTTTAGTCTTTGTTTCACTACCAATTACGGAAGTTAGAAGACTACTGTAAAAATATTTAGGGAAGTATACTTTAAGATAAGCCATCTTATAGGCAATTAAAGAATAGGCAACAGAGTGAGAACGATTAAATCCATAATTAGCGAAATTTAAGATTAAATCAAATATCTGTTTGGCAATTTCTTTATCGTGGCCACGTTCAACACTTTGTCTAATAAATTTTTCTTCTTCATTTTTTAAGACATCACTTTTCTTTTTGCTCATTGCCTTTCTTAAAATATCCGCTTCTCCTAAGGTATATCCCGCTAATTGATTCGCAATTTGCATAATCTGTTCCTGATAGATGATAATTCCCTTCGTACTTTTTAAAATTGGCTCTAGGGATGGATCTAGGTAAGTAATTTCTTCTTGGCCTTTTTTTCTACGAATATAAGAATCAATATTACTAGCTGGACCTGGTCTAAACAAGGCAATCGCTGCGAAAATATCTTCGAAACTATTTGGCTCTAAATTACGTAAAAAGTTTCTCATTCCTTCTGATTCAAACTGGAAAATTCCTGTCGTATCTGCTTTCTGAAATAATGTTAATACTTTTTTGTCATCTAGAGGAATGCGATTAAAATCGATATGGATATGTTCTTTCTCGGCAATCATTTCCATGATATGCATAATCGTCGTTAACGTTCTAAGTCCTAGAAAATCCATTTTTAATAATCCTAATGGTTCTAAGTATTCCATAGAAAATCCAGTTAGATACATATCATCACTTTTGGTTAGCGGGATGACTTCATCTAAGTCTTTTTTACACATGACAATTCCAGCAGCATGAGATGAGGTATGTCTTGGAAATCCTTCTATATGACAAGCAACTTTAAACATAAGTTGGAGTTTTTTCTCGCTATCAATTAGTTGCCTTAACTCTTGGTCTTGACGATAAAAATCTAATAGTTTTAATTTAGTAAAATTAGGGATTCTTTTCGTGATCAAATCAACCTGATAACTTGGGACATTTAAGACTCTTGCGACATCACGTAAGGCTTGTTTTGCGGCCAAGGTACCAAATGTAACGATACCACTCACTCGTTTTTTTCCATACTTATCTACAACATAATCAATTACTTTATCTCGATAAATATCTGGAAAATCGGTATCGATATCTGGCATGCTTATTCGTTCTGGATTCAAAAAACGTTCAAAAAGAAGATCATATTTTATGGGATCAATATCCGTTATTCCAATTGAATAACAAACAAGTGAACCAGCTCCACTACCTCTACCTGGGCCTACTAGGATTTTATTTTTTTTCGCATATTTAATAAAGTCATATACAACTAAAAAGTAATTAGAAAATCCCATTTTTTCGATGACAGACAACTCGTAAATTAAACGATTACTGTATACTTCACTTACTTCTCCATTTAGTCTTCGATTAAGTCCTACTTTAGCTAAATTGGCTAAGTACTCGTCTGAGGTCATTTCTTTTCCCGTTTCAAAAATTGGAAGTAATAACTCTGCTTGCGGAAATTCTAAATCACAAGAGCTAGCAATTTTCTCCGTTTGAAATAATCCTTGATTTGTCGAATACTCATAGACTTCTTCAAGTCGTAATTCATGATTTAATAAATCATAATCTAAAAATTCAGCAATTGTCTTACCATCTCTAATCATATATAAATATTTTAAATATTCATTTTCTTCAGGATCTAAATATAAGGTTTTATTGAGGTAGACAACTTGAGAAGTTTTCTTTCTAGCTTCTATTTCTTGTTGTTTATCTTTATACCCTAAGAAGCAGTCCTCCTCTTTGATTATTTTTTGGATTTGATCAAAGGAATTATGACTATCAAAAGGTACAATGGCGATTACTTCCTCGTGAAAATTTTCTATATCATCAAAGGAAACTTTACGTTCACTTTGAATTGTAGATAATTTAATTAATGTTTGATAACCTGAATAATTTTTCGCATACAATAAGATAATATCATTTTCTAATTCTATTTCTAAACCGATGATGGCGTGAATTCCTGCAGCCTTACACTTTTGATAAAATTCCATTGTTCCAAACATATTGTTATCGGTGATAGCTAGAGAGGAAAAATGATTTTGTTTTGCTCTTTCGATCAAAGTATCGATTTTAATCACACTAGATAACAAAGAATAATTTGTCTTTATATATAATGGTACGTACATAGTTCCCCTCCAGTCTATTCATATTTTACCACAAAAGTATTGACTCTACTTCTTTTTCTAAACGTAAAATGCTTTTTCTTTTATTTTTTAACAGAAATAAAATAGCTAACCTTTTTTAGTCAACTATTTTTTAGTTGTTTTACTAGTTATAGGGACTTAGAGTAATCCCTCTTTTTTTCTTTAAAAGTGGCAATGCCATTTTCTAAACCAACTGATCCGTAGGTAGTTTCAAAAACGGTAGTCATTTTTTCTGTTTGAACTAATTTTTTACTAATCGGGTCAAAAGTAATTTCTGGTACTTCTTTCTCCCTATATTGCATAGCGCAATCTAAATGCTGATCTCTCGCATACTGAAAGATAGAATTTAGATCATTAGGATTATTCAAAAAAGGACTATTATAGCGCGCGCTCATACTTTTTTTCGAATTGATCTCTTAGTGGCTTTTTTTCTGTGGCAGGATACTCAGTTTCTAAGCAAGAAATAATAGTAGGTAATTTAGAAAAAATCATATAATTTTTTTATTATTGGGATTCGACTCTTAGTAGGAATTTGAGAAACAAGAGCGATGGCTTTTTCTAGGTAGTCTCGGTACTCTTCTAATTTAAGTCCTAACGTATCTTGTATTTTTTTTCTTTGACGAAAAGATAATGCTTGAAGAGTAAAAAGATGATCTTCTAAATAAGCAATATATAATTCTTCTTTATTCTTTTTCATTAATATTCCATTATATATCGTAAGTACATCTTCTTCTAAAGTTTCAAAAGTAGGTAGAACATAATAGTCTTCACATCTTAGATGCTCAATATCAGGAACATCTTTGTATGAAAAAAAAGTACAATGTTCACCAAATTCTCCACAAGCATATTCAAGTACCATGGCGATATCTTCTTTGTTGAACTCAATAGTAGTAAACGGTTGCCAAAGGCAATAAATACTATTTATCTTTTTGTCCTTGAATAAATCCGGATGAAAGTAAACCATGTAAGTTGGTCCCCAATTCTTCCAAAAATTCGGATCAAAAGCCACTCCTATATTATTTTTACAATAAATCTCCGGCCACATAATAATCCTCCTTAACTTTACATTGTCCTTATTATATCCTTTTTTTGCGAAAATGCAATAAAATAACTAAAGGTATATTTTTTCGCTTGTTTTATTTGACTTATTGCTCAATCTATGATAAAGTTATAAGCGCAAGTTAAAACATGTATCAAAGGAGGAAAAAGACTATGGCAGTTAAAGTTACTAATAAGAAGCCTTTATTTGGAAATAAACGTTCTCATGCATTAAATGCTACTAGAAAAAAACAAGGAGTTAATCTTCAAACTGTTACTTTAGAAGATGGTACTAGAGTAAGACTTAGTGCAAGAGAAATTAGAACTTCTAGAAAAGATGAAAAGATCGAAGAAGTAAGTGAGTAGTCACTTATTTTTTATTGTTTATGAAAAGAATGAAAATCTAAATTTCAGTTTGTTGCTGAACCAGATTTTCATTCTTTTCGTTTGCTTCTATATTCTCATTATTTTCTTTTTTTTCTTTTCCTCTTAAGATATCGATTTGTTCTTGGTAATCGTCGGTACTAGTGATATATGAACCACTTACCATAATATCGACAAAGGAAGAAACTTCTTTGGCTGTTTCTTGATTAATCCCACCATCTATACTTAAAAGAGTCTTTGCTTGATGTTCAGTAATCATTTTTCGTACGATTTCTACTCTATTTTTTACTTCAGGAATAAACTCTTGGCCTCCATATCCTGGATTTACTCCCATTACGAGAATAAGATCGATTTGGTCTATCCATTTTTCTAATAGATGTAAATTGGTATCAGGATTAATGGATAGTCCACATTTTAATCCGTATTTTTTAATCAAGTTTAAATTCTTTTCGATATCTTTGTCTATTTCGATTGGAAAAGTAATCATTTCGGCATTTAATTTCACAAATTGTTTAATATATTTTTTTGGTTTATTCACCATCAAGTGAACATCTAGGCGTTTGGATGTATAACGATATATTTTTTTTAATTTTCTAATAGGAATTTTTCTTCCTCGACAGAAAGTATTATCGACAAAATCTACATGAATATAGTCGACATCGGTAAGCGATAGTTTTTCTATTGCTTTTTCTATCTTTCGGCAAGAAAGAAAAGAAGCAGATACTTTCATTTTACCACCTACTTTTCTTCATTAATTTCTGATAATTCTCATAACGGCTCGCTAAAATTTTTCCATTTTTAACATTAGCTTTAACCTGACATTCTTTTTCTGATAAATGCATACAGTCTTTATATGGACAAGGATATTTTTGAAATTCAATAAAAGTGTCTCTTAATTCTTCATCTGGTACTTCTTGAAAATCTAATTGAGAAAAACCTGGCGTATCTAATACTTTTCCCTTACACAAATGGAGAAGTTCTACATGTCTAGTCGTATGTTTTCCTCTTCCTAACGCTTTAGAGATTTCTCCAGTTTCTAAGTGAAAGTGTGGATCCAATTTATTAATCAAAGTGGATTTCCCAGCTCCAGTTTGGCCAGTTAAGACTGTTGTTTTATTTTTGAATATTTTCTTTACTTGCCATAATTTGTGATTATAGATCACTTTATAGCCAATTTTTTGATAGTATTTTAAAATCTTTTTTATTTCTTTCTTTTCTTTTCCTGTTAACAGATCCCACTTGGTTATACAAATAATTGGTGTGATCTGATGATACTCCATCACAGTTAACAATTTATCTAATAAATTCGTAGAAAAATCGGGACTTTTTACGCTGGTTACCAAAAGTCCCTGATCAATATTAGCGACGAGTGGTCGTTCTAGATAATTCTTACGCGGTAAGATTTCTAACAAGTATTTATTTTCTTCATCAAATTCGACAAAATCCCCGACGACAGGGCTAATTTTTTGATTACGAAATTTACCCCTGGGTGTGCATTCGAATACTTGATCTTCACACTCGACTGAACATAAATTACTTACAATTTTAACAATTTGACCTTTCATTTGTCCCCCTGTTTATTGTTTTGATGATGGTGATGGTGTTGGCGATGTCGACGGTGTTGGTGATGGAGAAGTGGATGGTTCTTCTTCATTCTCGTCATCACCCGGTGTTGGTGTTGGCGTTGGTGATGGTGTTGTTACATTTGGTTTTTCTGCTACCACGATCTTTAAGGTTGAACCAGATACAATTGGTGTTTTTGGTGAACGTGATTGGCTGATTAATGTACCTTCAGTATATTGAGAGGTTGCTTCATAATCAACAGTTAATTTAATGTTATATTTTTCACAGAATGCTTCAACATCTTCAACTGTCCAGCCATCTGCTACCATATCAGGATAAACATCTTCGATATCCGGTACATAAAGAATAATCGAATCTCCTTTTACTAATGTACTTCCTGCTTCAACACTTTGATCAATAATTTCCCCTTCATCATAATCATCTGGGTTATCTACTGCCCTTTTTTCAATCGTTACTTTTAAGCCATACATCGTTTCTAAAATTTCTTTTTGTGCTTCCGCATTTTCTCCTGTTAAATCGACTACTTCATATTTTTCTTGTCCAAGAGACTCGTAGATCGTAATTACCGTTCCTTCTTTTACTGTTCTTCCTGCTGCGGGTGAAGTCTTAATGACTTTTCCGGCTTCAATGGATGCATTCTCTTCTTTTTTCGTTTCAATTGCAACTTCAAAGCCTTCTTCTTTTAACTTTCTCTCTGCTTCTACAACAGTCAAATTAGATACATCTGGTATTTCAATATCTGGTGTTCTCGAGAAATAAGGAATAACTAGGAATACAGTTACGACACCGATCACAATCAAAGTAAATAGAGAAGCTAAAATCCATACAATTCGGTTCGTTCTCTTCAAACTCTTATCTTCAGCAGGTTTTTCTTCTTTCTCTTCTTCTTTTGTTTCCGGTTCTTCTTTTTCTTCTTTAACTTTTTTATCTTCTTTGGCTTCTTGAATTTTTTCTTCTGTTTTCTTTTTTACTACCGTGATATTTTTCGTATTATCGTCAATTTCATGTTCTGGATACTTAAAGACTATTCTTTCTTCGTTCATCCTCTCATCATTTAATACGGTAAGTAAATCAGCATGCATCTCTTTGGCATCCGCATAACGGTTCTTTGGATTCTTGGCCGTTGCTTTTAAGATAACATTTTCGACACTTTGAGGAATCGCTGGATTCTTCTTTCGAATACTTGGGATATCATCACGCATCTGCTTTAAAGCAATTTCAACTGCGTTATCCCCTTTAAATGGTAATTGACCGGTCAATAATTCATAAAATAAGATTCCCATTGAATAGATATCACTACGAATTGTCGACCCTTTACCACTTGCCTGTTCTGGCGGAAGATAATGGACAGAACCCATTACAGAGTTTGTCTGTGTTAGTTGAGTCGAATTTAAGGCCATAGCGATACCAAAGTCAGTAATTTTTATCGAACCATCTTCTCGAATCATAATATTTTGTGGTTTTAAATCACGATGAATAATATAACTATCATGTGCATGAGAAATTCCATCAGTAAGTTGAAGCATAATATCGATCGCTTCACTTAATGTTAGGCTTCCTCTTTTCTTAATTAATTGTTTAAGTGTTTTTCCTTCAATATATTCCATAACGATGTAATATAGACCATTGTCTTCACCTACATCGTACATTTCGACAATATTTGGATGAGATAGGGACGATGCGGATAAGGCTTCACGTTGAAAACGTCTAACGAACTTCTCATCGCCGGATAAATCTCCACGAAGTACTTTTATTGCTACTCTTCTATCTAGAATAGTATCATAAGCTAGATAGACATTCGCCATACCACCTTCGCCTATACTTTTAATAATCTCATAACGATCATTAATTTTCTGCCCCTTTTCTATCATTATACTTCACCTTCCTCATTTTCCTCTCTAATCAGGTATGCGATGGAAATATTGTCTGTTCCTCCTCGATTATTTGCTTTATGTACAAGTTTAATCAATTTATCTTCGATTGTCAAATCACTGAGTAATACTCTTTCAATTTGTTCTTCTTCTAACATATTGGTTAATCCATCACTACAAAGAAATAGTCCACTAACAGAAGTATCACAATCAAAAATATCAATATCAATATTTTTGGTAGCACCTAAAGCTTTCATCAATACATTTTTTTTCGGATGATCTTTAGCTTCTTCTTTGGTAAGTTCTCCGGCGGTGACTAATAGATTAACTAAGGTATGATCGTAAGTTATTTTATGAAGTTTACCATCTTTCATAACAAAGCCACTAGAATCTCCAATATTTCCATATAAAACATAATCTTTGGTGTTAATGGCTACGACTAAGGTTGCGCCCATTCCTTTACTCTCTGGATGATCATCAGCATAGCTAAAAATCAAATGGTTAATTTCTGTTGCACTGTTTCTTAACCACTCGATAGCCTGATCTTTACTCATATTTAAAAAAGTCTCTTGAAAATGTTTACCTAGATAACTAATGGCGATGGATGAAGCGACTTCTCCTGCCGAATGACCACCCATTCCATCTGATACTGCTAATAGATAATCATTGTTTTTGTTTCTGACGATGATGACACTATCTTCATTGTGATCTCGTACTTTACCGGTATCTGTTAAACAAAATGATTTCATATTAGTCCTCCTTTTTACTCCTTAATTGACCACAAGCTGCACTGATATTGGAACCGAACTCTCTTCTGATCGTAGCGTTTATTTTATTCTTTTTTAGTATATCATAAAACTTAGTGATCGATTCATAATCACTTCGTTTAAATGTTAAATTATTGGTTTCATTATAAGGAATTAAATTGACGTAACAGGTTAAGTCTTTTACCAAGTTAGCTAACTCTAAAGCATCAGATTCTCTATCATTAATTCCTTTTAACAATATATATTCGAAAGTAACGCGGCGATTCGTCTTTTTTACGTAATCTTTTAAGACAAGCATCAATTCATTTATAGTATACACCTTATTGATAGGCATAATACTGTTTCTTAATTCGTTGTTTGGGGCATGAAGACTAATCGCTAAATTTACTTGATACGGCAAGTTTGAAAACTCTTTTATTTTAGGAATAATTCCACAAGTAGATACCGTAATATGACGACTACCTAAAGCTAATCCTTTAGGATGATTAATGATTTCAATAAATTTTACTAAATTGTCATAGTTATCGAATGGTTCGCCAATTCCCATGACTACAACATGACTAATTCGTACATGTTCTTCTTGTTCAACTTTTAGAATTTGCTCTACCATTTCGGCTGTTTCTAGGTTCCGTACCTTTTTTAAACGTCCACTCTCACAGAATTTACAGCCCATGTTGCATCCTACTTGTGTAGATATACAGAGACTATTTCCATAATGATGATTCATTAAAACCGCTTCGATTTTCTCCCCATCTTTTAGAGAAAAAAGATATTTGCTGACATCTTGATCTCGTTCTATTTTTTTAATAGAAATACTTGAGATTGAAAAATCTGCTTCTAATGTGGCAATGACTTCCTTTTTTAGATTAGACATTTCTTCAAAGGTTGATACTTTCTTTTGGTAGAGCCATTCAAATACTTGAACTGCTCGAAATTTTTTGTCTTGTTTTTCTAAAAAGTAATCTTCTAGTTCTGACATTGTTTTGTTATAAATACTTTCCATATATCCACTTCCACACCATAATTATAGCATAGAAAAAGATTACCTTTAAAGATAATCTTTGTTAGTTGTCAAGTAAAGTGTAAAGAAATATCGTTAACTACCAAGGGTAACTTCAAAATCTTCAGTTGTTCCTACTTGGCTAAATTCCATTTCTATGGTCAAAGTAGAGATGCGTCCACTTACTGTCGTTAAGTAATTATTATAGTTGGTTTTGATTGATTTTAAGGTGCCATTTTCGGTAGTTAGGGTAATCGTATCCATTAAGTTAGAGTCGATTGAAGTCGTATCGAATGTTGGGTTATATAATTTGACGATTTGGGTAATTGGGACTTGATAAGTATAGACATTGCCCTGTGTCGTTAAAGTGCCTATTTCTGTCAAGTAAGAGATATCTTCAACATCACAGTAGATAAGATTAGGACTAGGATTTTCCACAATATGATATTCTCCATTTTCTTTTTGAAGATAGTTGTTACTTAATTTTGCGTAACTATTGCTTCCCTCTTTGGTAATAATCGTAAATATTTCTTTCTCGTCTATTTTTTTCCCTGTAATCACTTCTTGAACACCATTATTGGTTACAGTATAGATATAACTAAAATTCACTTCAAATGATTCTGTAGGACTTGATGATTCGTCATTACCATTATTATTTCCAATACCTGGGGTTTCTACTTGAGTTTGACTATCCTTGTTATCATTAGGGGTAGTAGAGTTTTGATCATCAGGAGTGGGACTCATCCGAATCATGATCACTAGTATTAAAATAATAATTCCCCAAATAATAAGCATGGCTATCGCATGAAGTCGCTCATCTTTTTCTTTACCAAAACATTTTTTTAATAAGGCTTTCCAATCCTCTTTTTTCATTATACCCTACTCCTCATTAAATACTTTTCCTAGTAAATCCTCTTCATGAACACCGTTTAGATACTCTTTGGCTAACATTTTACGTTTACCTGATGGTTGTAATTTAGTGATAATGATTTCGCCATCTTTGGTACTGACGCCGATTCCATCTTCGTAAATTTTCCCAATTTCACCATTCTTTTTGGTCGTAAAGAAACTATCACTAATTCTTGCTTCATAGATTTTAACTACCTTTCCCTCCAACAAGGCATACCCGCCTGGCCAAGGATTAAGTCCTCTAATTTGGTTATAGATATCGATTGTTCGCTGATTAAAATCGATTTTTTCTTCTTCTCGTTTAATATTCCATGCATAGGTTACTTCTTCTTCCTTTTGCGGAATCGGTTTAATTTTTCCATTGATCAAGTCAGGGATAGTTTCTATTAACAATTTAGCTCCCATTTTACTTAAACGATCATGAAGAATACCGACATTATCTTCCTTGAAAATTGGTGTTTCTTCTTGAGCTAAAATATCTCCCGCATCCATCTTCTCTACCATATACATAATAGTAATTCCTGTTCTTGTTTCATTGTTTATAATAGCCCGATGAATAGGTGCTCCACCACGTAATTTAGGTAAGAGAGAAGCATGTACATTGATACATCCATATTTAGGGGCATCTAAAATTTCTTTTGGTATCATCTGTCCATAAGCACAAGTAACAATGAGATCAGCATTTAAACCCAAAATTTCTTGATACTCTTTTTTAATTCTTTGTGGTTGTAGAACTAAAATATTATTTTTCAAAGCTACTTCTTTGACTGGTGTTGGTTTTATTTCATGGTGACGTCCTACTTCTTTATCTGGTTGAGTGACTACACCTACTACTTGATAGTTTTCTATTAATGCCTCTAGGACAGGAACACTAAATTCTGGGGTTCCCATAAAGACAATTCTTAATTTTTTATTTTTCATTTTATCTCCTCGATTCCTGCTTGATAAATTGCTTTTAACTCTTTTATTTGTTCATCGTTCATTCCTCGATAAGGATTACGATAGCTTTCTATGGTGCTGATATGATGTGTTTTAATTTTCCCATCTTTGATAAAATAAACATCTGGTGTCGCTAGTACCTTCTGATTTGTTTCTTCATCTACTCGTAAATAATCATTTAATATTTCCTTGAGTTCACTACTAATATCATCAAATTCATTATCGTAAGTGTTCACATAATAGATAGTATCAATATCATTCTCTTTCACTACTTCAATTAAAGGTTCAATAATATTTCGACACCATGGACAACTACTATATCCCAGGTAAATGATACCTGTTCCAGTAGTAAAGATATCGATGATTTCTTTACCTTCTAAATATTTTATTCCATTATCAAAGGGAATATCGATGACTATTTTTTCGCCATTTTCGTAAGGAATATAATTCATTATTCCATAGGAAAACTTAAACCTTAATTCATCATTTGTAAGAATAATCATTACACTAATAACTAAAATCATGAGTATACTAGCTACCACAATGAATATCCATTTCTTCTTTCTTTTTTTCATTACTACACCTGTTTTCCTATTTTAGTATATCATGATTTCAATTTCTTTCAAAGTCTTATCCAATTTATCTTTTTTCGGCTGTTTTTTGAAACTTTATGATTATTGGCTAAACGGAAAATAGAGTGCTAATAATTTTAGTTATTTATCAGTAATTTTTTCTAAACAAAAAATATTCTATTTTTACTCTATAGAATACTTTTGTATTTCACTATGCTTAATTTGCTGAAAGGGTAATTCCCTGATAGTAATGTCTTAGTATCTGTTGATAATTGTAGCCATTTTCAGCCATTCCTTTTGCTCCATATTGGCTCATCCCAACACCATGACCATATCCGCGAGTGGTGATAATTACTTTATTGTTTTGTACTTCAAGATCGAAGTCTGCTGACCGGAGTCCTAATAGATTCCTAAGCTCAACTCCACTATAATTTTTATTACCAATTCTCACATTCGAAACTCTGCCACTATTGTTTCTGGAAATAATTTCGATACTATTTTCATCACTTAAATCTATTCCTAATAACATTAATAGAGCACTTAGTTCTTTTTCTTCTGTTCTTAAATAAGAAGAAGCATTCCTATCCCAACTACTCTCGACACTTTTTAGATATGGTACACTATTTCCCCACACATGAACCGCATCTTCTGTTTTTCCATTACTGGTCGAATGATAAACCGCATCGATATATGTTCCATTATACTTTATCGTCATATTGTTTGTTGAAGTGACTGCCAATTTTATTTTATTATAATAAGTATTAAAATTACCTTGCCACATTGCCTTTAATTGATTATTATCTTTATAAGCTTGAGTAGATACAGTATCGGTTAATTTCTTTCCACTTGAAATTCTTTTTAGAGCATAAGTTCTTGCAACTACGGCTTGGGCTTTTAGAGCTTCTAACGGAAAAGAGGCTGGTATTTCTGCTCCAACTACTCCAATTAAATAATCGGTCATCGATAAGGTAATCACGCTTCCATTACTGCGGTAAACTGTTACTTGTTGTTCTTGTGAAGTAGCTGGTGGTGTAGTTGTTTCTGTACTTTCTATCGGACTTGAAGTGGAAGAACCATTATTAGTACTGTTATTATTATTGGTATTTGTATTGGTAGATGAATTACTATTTTGATTATTATTTGGTTTATTTACTCCATTATTTGTACCTGAACCTTTATTTTCATTAGATGGATTAGTTTGTTGATTAGGTGTTTCTTCACTAGAAGCTTCTCCTGATGAACTCTCTATATTCGTTGTTTCTTCACTAACTTCTTCTGTTTGAGACTCTTCGTTTAAGGAATCTAAATCTACCTTTTCTTCTGTTAGAGGGATAATCATATCGTTAACATACGCATAATGAGGATCACTTGGCTCTTTAGGATTACCTAATAATAATAACGTTCCGAGTGCGACACCCCCTACCATCAAAACAATTTTATTACCATCCCATTTAATTTTTTCATCTTTAATGTACTCCGTTACCCATTCTTTCGTATTTTTCTTCCTCTTTCCTCTAAAGAATTCTGATGAAAATTCTTCATCGTAATTAATATGTAAAACGAGTACTTCTCCAGATTTGTCTTTTTTTATTTCGTATCCTGTTATCACTTTTATCACCAATTATAGTATCTCCATATTTGTAAAAAATATAAGATAAATCTCTATAACAGGAATTGAAAGCGCATCTTCCTATTAAAAAATATAGGATAATAACTTACTATTTAAAAATGAACAGGATTAAAATCGATATCTACAGTTAATAATCGATCACTTTGATAGTGAGTGATTAATTCTTTTAAAACTGGATATAATTTTTCACATTTTTTATATTTTAAAACGATTTGAAAACGGTACTGATTATTTATCTTAAATACATTAGCCATAGATGGACCTAAAATAGAAAGTTCTGGTAAATTTTTCTTTAAATAATCACCAATCTTAGTACTTTCTTTTTGGGCTTTGGTATAATCTTTACTAATGATTTTTACTAATACTAAATAATAATATGGTGGATAACCTAAAGTATGACGAATTTCCATTTCTTTTTGATAAAAGGAAAGATAATCATGATTTTTCGCACAATATATTGCGTAATGATCAGGATTGAATGTTTGTATATAGACTTTTCCTTCTTTATCTCCTCTACCACTACGGCCTGAAGTTTGGCTTAATAGTTGAAAGGTATATTCGCTACTTCTAAAATCCGGAATATTCAAACTAGTATCGGCATTAATGATTCCTACTAGTGTTACATCTTTAAAATCGAGGCCTTTTGCGATCATTTGGGTTCCTAATAAGATATCGTATTCGTGATTTTGAAAAGCAGTGATAATTTTTTCATGTGCACCTTTTCTAGAGGTAGTGTCCATATCCATTCTGACTACTCGAGCAGTTGGGAGATACTTTTTGATTTCTTCTTCTATGCGTTCAGTTCCGACCCCTAAATTCTTCATGGCTTCTTCCTTGCATTCTGGACATATTGCCTCTAGTCGTTTGGCGTAACCACAATAATGACAACGTAACATACCACTCGTTTTATGGTAAGTTAAACTGATATCACAATGAGGACATTTCTCGACATAACCACAGTTTTGGCAAGAAACTATCGAAGAATACCCTCTTCGGTTTAACAGAAGCATAATCTGTTCATTATTTTCTATTCGTTTGGTCATCTCATTCCACAATTCATTAGAAAAGTAACTATTTTCTGTTTTCTTTTTCTTTTCGACATTTAAGTCAATAATCTTAACTTCTGGTAAAGGCTTTTGATTGACTCTTTCCTTCATCTCGATTAAATGATAGACTCCTTTTAACGCTCTAGCATAACTTTCTAAACTTGGAGTCGCACTGCCTAAGACTACCGGACATTTGTGGTAGAAACTACGCCATTTAGCGATATCTAAAGCATGATATTTAGGCGTATTTTCTTGTTTATAGGTTGTTGTATGTTCTTCATCGATAATGATGATACCGATATTTTTTAGGGGAGCAAAGATCGCACTTCTCGCTCCAATCACGATACTTACTTCTTGTCGATTAATCTTTCGCCACTCATCGTATTTTTCTCCATCACTTAAACGACTGTGTAAAATTGCGATATCTTCTCCAAAACGACTACGAAAACGAGAGACAATCTGCTCCGTTAATGATATTTCAGGAACTAAGACGATACTACTTTTTCCTTCTTCCCTCATTTTCTCAATCAATTCCATATAGACTTCGGTTTTTCCACTTCCTGTTACACCATGGAGTAAGAAAACTTTATTTTGATTATGGAAAGAAAGAATCTCTTCTACTACTTGTTGTTGTCGTTCGGTGAGTGGTTTCTTCTCTTTGATGGAATAAGTAGAAGCTAAACGATATTTTTCTTCTTTGTTTTCGATAATTAAGCCATTTTTTAGTAAAGTTTTTACACTACTTGCCGAGATAGCGATTAATTCTTTTTTTTCCGCTTTAGGATGAGTCTTTAAATAGGCTAAGATCTTTTCTTGTGAAGGGGTTAACTTTTCTCTATTCAGCTCTGGTGATTCAGCCAAGGATAAATAAGTGGTTTCCTTTTTATTAATTGTTGTTTTTTTACTAGCTTTAACCGCTTTAGGCAACATCACTTGATAGGAAGAAATTAAAGTAGATAAGGTGGTTTCACTGATATATTTTCCTAACTGTTGGAGTTCTTCATTGATGATTACTTCTTGATCAACTAGACGGATGATTTCTTTTAACTCTTCTTGAAGAGTCTTACTTTTTAAGGCAAGAACAAAACCTTCTACTTCTTGACGGCCAAAAGGTACAAGTACTCGAATACCAACTTTTATCTCTTCATCTAAATGCGACGGTACTAAATAATCAAATGTTCTATCGATATTTCTGGCACCTAATTCTACTAATACTTCTGCGATCATGATTACTCCTTTCTTTCGTCTTAAAAGGCGAAAAAATTCTATCCTCTAGGATAATGAGATAGAATTTCCACGTTTTTAAAATAATTTTAATATATCATTAAAGGTAATGTAAAGCATAAGTGCCATTAAAAGGAAGAAACCAATCGTATGAATCATATTTTCTGTTTCAGCCTTAACTGGTTTCCCTTTGATTTTTTCGATGATCAAGAATAAAATTCTACCACCATCAAAGGCTGGGAATGGCAATAAGTTAATGAAGCCAACGTTGATACTTAATAAAGCAATTAAATAAACGATATTTTCTATTCCTGCTTCTGCTTGTTGATCGACAACACTGTAAATTCCAACTGGACCTGATAATTGGTTAACGGATAGATTTCCAGTAAACAATCCTTTTAGGGTAATTGTCATCTGTCGAAATAAAGATTCTGTCTTTACAGCTGCATATTTTACTGCCGGAACGAATCCTCGTTCGAGCTCTCCTTGGGAAGTTACACCGATTTGGTATACTTTTGTTCCGTTTATTTCAACTTCTTTAGGAACAACCTCAATTTCATATTCTTCCTCATCACGCTCTATTGTAAACGTAATGGGTTTTGATTTATCTTCTACTTGTAAATATATAGATACATCATCAGATGTTTTTACTTTATGACCATTAATCTCTAAAATTCTGTCTCCTACTTGAATACCTGCTTCAGCTGCTGGATTATCTTCAACTACGGAAGAAATAACAGGATCACTCGTTCTTGCTCCCCAAATTAACCCTAATAAAAAGAGAAAGAGAATTGCAGATAGAAAGTTAAAACCAGCTCCGAAGAACATAACTAGGAATCTTTGCCAAGCGCTCTTCGACTGTAGCAATCTATCTTTAGGAATTTTTTCGTCTTCTTCAGTTCCTTCTCCTGCTAAAGAACAAAAACCTCCAATAGGAATGGCGCGAATCGAATAGACCGTTTCGCCATTTTTACTCTTCTTACTGAATAGTTTTGGTCCCATTCCGATGGAAAACTCATAGACATATATACCACAAAGCTTAGCAAATATGAAA
Organism: uncultured Mycoplasmatota bacterium; assembly: GCA_900543675.1. Classification (GTDB taxonomy): domain Bacteria; phylum Bacillota_I; class Bacilli_A; order RF39; family UBA660; genus Alloscybalousia. The sequence continues at coordinate 2,300 of UQRY01000014.1, read as the reverse complement.
TGTCCAGACTCGTGAATGAGAACGATAATTCCTAAAATAATGATGAAATAAATTATGGTTAACATGAAGCCTCCTTAAATAACTGACATAAATAAAATAGCTGTAATCATTACAAAGATAATACTATCAAAACGATCTAATATTCCGCCATGTCCTGGTATAAGATTAGAGAAATCTTTTTTACCGAAATGTCTCTTGATAGCAGAAAAGACTAAATCACCAAATTGTCCCATGAGTGATAATGTTACGGTTACAATCAATAAATGAACGATATCAATATCAGGATTAATTACGGTTAAGTAAAAAGTACAAGCCGCAAACACTCCCATTAATGTTCCACCAATTAACCCTTCCATTGTTTTTTTAGGAGAAATTTTTTTCGCTAATGGATGCTTTCCTATAAACATACCTGTAAATAAGGCAAAAGTATCGGTCATTACTGTAATAATAAAGAAATATAAAATATATAGTAACGAAAAATTTCTCATTAAAATCAACAAATTGAAAGATAAGCCTATGAAAATTGTACTAGCTAGTAAATACATTGCGTCTTCTATATTATATTTTTTCTGATTATCGATTATGACAACTGGCATAAGATAAGTAATTAAAAATAAACTAAGTACTCGGTAATCTAATGTAATGGCTAATTCTTTAGATTCGTAGTTATTCATAATTAAAAATGCTACACATAGATAGGAAAGTACTTGTAGTAAAAAAGGAATCTTCTTTTCTGCATCTTTATATTTAATGTCGTATATTTCCTTAAAGGCGAGTAATCCTAAAAGCAATGATAATAAAGCAAATAGAATTCCTCCTTTAAGTAAGATTGGTAAAACGATAGCGACAATAATCGCTGCCCCTAATATTCTTTTTTTCATAGTGATAAACCTCCAACTTCTTCTTTATTATTTTCACTCTTATACTCTATTATTATAATACAACTGGCTTTTAACTACAATAATTTAATGATAATTAAACTTTTTTTTGCCACAATAATAATAGTGATATGATCAATGTATTATTTAAGGTTTTTCTTTTTTTATTCAATTTTAGGGTACTTTTTAGAATCTTTAGTTACTACTCAATATGAAAGTGGAATTTTATATGGCTATTGGACGCCTATTTATGGAATTGGGGTTTGTTTAATTATTGGTATTTATCATGCTATCAAGAAATGGCTTCATCCTAATAAATGGGTATTACCTATTTTACTTTTTTTCAGTAGTGCATTTTTCCTTGCCCTTATGGAATTAATCGGTGGTTATCTGATTCAATTTCTTTTTCATCGTGTATTTTGGAATTATCAAAATCATCATTTTCCGATTGGACTTTATACTTCTTTAGATATGGCTCTTGTCTGGGGAATTGCCAGTATTGTTGTTATTTATATTTTAAAGCCACTAACTGAGCCACTGATTAAAAAAATTCCTAAAACGATTATTTTTATTTTACTAGGTTTATTTATTCTTGACATTTTGTTAACGGTTAATAATAAAATTATTCAATAAAAAATGTAATAAGAAGTCTTTTCGTACTGCTTATTACATTTTTCTTAACTTTAAAAATTATCAATATCAATTCTGATTTTTTTGTTATCTTGTAGATAACTACTTGCTTGAACTAGTGTTCTTAGACTATTGGCAATCTTGCCGTTTTTGCCAATTACTCTTCCCATATCTTCTTGGTCAATTAAAACTTGAATTAGAATTGTGTTTTCTTCATCAGTTTCAAATTCTTTTACTGACACATTATCGGTATTTTTTACAAGTGATTTTACAATAAATTCTGTTAATTCTACAACACTCATATTTTATTTTCCTTGTTTTTCATCGGCAAATTTTTTCATAATTCCAGCTTTTGATAATAGATTTCTTACTGTATCAGAAGGTTGTGCACCAGTTCTTAACCATTTAAGAGCTACTTCTTCATTAATTTTAGTCTCTTTTGCAATAGGATTATAGGTTCCAATTAACTCTAAATACTCACCATCACGTTTAGTACGAGAGTCACTAGCAACGATACGGTAAGTAGGTCTTTTCTTGGCACCCATTCTCGTAAGTCTTAATTTTACTGCCATAAATTTCCCTCCATTTCCATTTACAAGTCCATTATAACTTGTTTTTAACTAACTGTCAACGTTTTTTTGTTAACAGTTATTTATTTTTCTAATAATAGGAAATACATATACTATAATTTATATTTGGGAATTTGGCAAGATTAACTTTTATCGCATGATGCTTTGTATGATTAATTTGTGATAATGTCTTAAGTGTTAACTTGCGAAAATGTCTCACTGT
>UQRY01000013.1 GCA_900543675.1 uncultured Mycoplasmatota bacterium | reverse complement strand
GGATAACACATTTTCACTTTTTCCTTTTCTCTCTAAATTTTACCGGAACTCAAATATATACAACCTTTTTGTTGTTTTCGTTGCTTTTATCTAGTACATTAGGTATTATATTATTATTTAAGGAGGTACAATAATGACTTGGAAGTGTAATCTTTGTCCTAGGAAATGTAACGTGGATCGGAAAAATCAATTAGGAGTATGCGGAGCTTCTACTACAATAAAGATTGCTCGGGCAGCTCTTCATTTCTGGGAAGAACCTTGTATATCTGGTGAAAAAGGATCTGGTACTATTTTCTTTTCTCATTGCTCATTACAATGTGTTTTTTGTCAAAACTATCGGCTTAGTCATGATCACCCTCTAGGCGAAGAGATTACGATAAGTCAATTTGCGGATATTTGTTTGGACTTACAGGAGCAAGGAGCGAATAATATTAATTTGGTAACCCCTACTCACTATGTTCCTTGGATTGTAGAAGGATTCAAGCTAGCGAAAAAGCGAGGGCTTCACTTGCCTATCGTTTATAATACTAGTGCTTATGAGAGCGTTGAGACAATTCGAATGTTAGATGGTATTGTCGATATTTATTTACCAGATTTAAAGTATTTTGATGTTCAATATGGTATTTTGTATTCACATGCACCCAACTATTTTTTCTATGCAACTGAGGCAATTAAAGAAATGGTTAAACAAGTGGGAGAACCTATTCTTAATGAACAGGGTATTTTACAACGAGGGGTAATTGTTAGGCACTTATGTTTACCAGGTTTAAAAGAGGATTCTAAGAAAGTGTTACACTATCTCTATACGACCTATCATAATCAGATTTATATTAGTATTATGAATCAATATACACCAATTCGTCACTTTAAACGTTTTTCTAATTTAAACCAAACTTTATTAGAAGATGATTACGATGAGATAATCGACTACGCTTTAGATATTGGGATTACTCAAGCTTATCAGCAAGAAGGAGAAACGCAGTTAGAAAGTTTCATTCCTGAATTTAAAAACAAAGTAACCGAATAACCGTACTTTGTTTTCTTTATTTTTGAGATTCTTCTATCATCTTATTCAAATCTAATAGTTTTTCCGTTAATAGTTCTTTTACAATTCGTAATTCGACTTCTTTTTTGTGACGAAAAAAGCGTTTATGGGTTAATTCTTCTTCTAGCTTTCTCATCCGCATTTCTAGGGGTTTGATGACGTATTGGCAATATAACTCTATACTTTTGTCCTCCATTTTTGTATTCCTCTCTATGTTTCATCTAGTAGTATAGCATAAAATATCGTATTTACGCATCAATTTTCCACTTATTTTTATTAATTGGGAAAATAGTATTAGGTGATAATGTGATTGCGAATGATAATAGGATATTTAAACGATTAGCGGATATTCGTCAAGATAGAGATCTAAACCAATATCAGGTAGCTCATTTTCTTGGCGTTAATCAAGCTACTTATTCAAAATGGGAAACAGGGAAAGAAATTATTCCTCTTACTATGTTGCATAAATTTTGTATGCTGATGGAATGTAGTATGGACTATGCGCTAGGGTTTCAAAAAGAAAACTTACCACCTCTTCCTGTATCCCCTACTTTAGATAAAAATGAAATAGGAAAAAGATTAATTGAATTTCGGGAAGAGAATCATCTTACTCAATTACAATTGGCACAGATTTTAAATACTACTCAATCAACAATCAGTGCTTATGAAAATGGGAAGACAATGATACTAACTGCTTTTGTCTATCAAATAGCTAGAAAGTATGGAGTTTCTGTCGATTATCTTTGTGCTAGAGAAAAGACTAAAGAAACTGTTTCTCAATAATAGTTAATAAATAAAGCAAAAAAAGAATCACACGATTCTTTTTTTTGTTGATTAGACGATTAGTTCGCCTTCTACTACTTCTTTTTCTCTTTTTCTCTTTGGAGAATTAGATGGTTCATTACTGGTATTGGTAGGAGTTACTTTCTTTCGATGACGAATAAATTTACTAATTAAGAAAATAAGTAAAATTGGGGCAACAACAACAAAACATACAACGGATAAAATAATTCCGATAATCGCTATACAAATCGTTTTCAAACTTAATTTTTTCATTTATCTCTTCCTTTTCTTTTTATTATTATACCATAACTACTCTTTATTTTGCCTTACAAAATTGTTAGGTATATTTCTCGTTATGATCAGAAGTTCCAATAGTACTAACTAATTTTGTTTTGCTTAAACATTCATAATATGGTTTTTTCTTTCTAATTAACCGTAAGAAGCTACCAAACAGATAACCAAATACGATCAGAATAACAAGTAAAGAAGCTACAGCACGGATACTTCTTGGTAATGGCAAGCTAGCCATGATTCCTCCACCTAAAATTAAAATATAAAAGGGAAGAACAAAATAGCCAATATAAAATAAGTGTTGTCTAAAAAATAATGCAAGGAGTGCAGATCGATCGGATTCTACTTCGATTTTTACATTGAGAAAGCTACCAGCAAGAGTTTTTCCCTTCCGCCAATATGGGCATAAGACATAGTAGAAAAGAAAGGTAAGATATAACGATAAGTTACCAGATACGAAACCTTGAACGAAAGAAGCGAAAATGGTAAAGAAAAATAAGTCAAGGAAAAAGAGGGTTGTTCTTTTTAACCAAGAAACTTTCTTTCCTAGTTCGTATGCTTTTTGATCGATCTTTTCGCGACTAGGAAGAATTTTTCTAATTCCAATTGAACATAGATAACCGATTAAACCACCCAATGTATTTAAGATTAAATCGTCGACATCAAACAATCGATATCCTCGAGGATAAATTCCATATAGTCCACTTAATTGCGTAAGTTCAAAAAACAAACTGAGGCAGAAGGTATAAAAGACACATTTCTTTAAACTATATTTAAAGTAATAACCTAGGTAAATACCAAATGGTATCGTTAGTAATATGTTATAGAGTACCACATAACAGTATGGTTCCATCAACGCTTTTACATAAGTAGAAAAGTCTTGGATTTGAAAACTACTATGTTCTATAAAATCCCGAACGAAAGAAAATGGGACTAACTGGGTAGTTGGGCTAGTCATTTGACTAACTTCTTCAAAGGATGGCAGTGGCAAGATAACTAAGAAATAAGCACTGATTAAATAAAGAATAAAAGAATAGACAATTAATACACGTAAATAGTAGACTGAACCATATTTATGATATTGATGGAGAATATAAGGAAGAGTAAATAGAAAAGCGATAAACGGAAACAGGATTATCGCATATTTTATTGGCTCTATATAATTTTCCATATTATCCCCTACTTTCTTTTACTCTTTAATAATATTTTTACTACAGAAATATGTAATTAGGAAATAGCCACCGTAGATTACACCTAAGAAACAAGCAGTCATAACAATCGAGAGCAATAATTTTTCGTTACCGAAAGTCTCTAGGATATAATTGCATACTTGAATACCAAAAATGGAATGGATGATGGCAAGGATTAATGGTAGTGCGAAGAAAATAGCAATCTGATTAAACAAAGCACGATTTAACATTTTTTCGTCTACTCCGATTTTTCTTAGCGCAATAAATTTTTCTTTATTATCCGATGATTCAGATAATTCTTTTAACGCTAAGATTGCGGCTGAAGCCATTAGGAAGATAAGTCCTAGATAAAGACCAATGAAAGTGGCCATAGCACTTAACCCAATACTGGCATCGTATAAGGAAATTTTACTTGATGCGGATAGTAGTGTTTCTTGGTCTATATTTGGATAGTTTTGTTCTAAGGCATTGATTTTGTCTTCAACTTCTCGTTTTCCTTCTTTGGTATCTGCCTTATAATTGGCTAAGACATAGGCTTTAGCTTCGATCAAATTCTCCACGGCTTTATCAGGAACAACAATGATTCCAGCATTGATATGGTTAGTAGCAATATCGATAAAACCGTCTTGACATTCTTTATATTTAGGATGATACTCTTTTCCATTTATCGTGATGATGGTATTTTCTTCGAGCGCCTTGTTTCTAAGTTCCACCATAGAATCATAGTCAGCTAAAATTAAATATTCATCATCTTCTAAAGTATAGGTTGGATTATCATAAAGCTTAGCTACTCGATTATAATCGCTTAATTTAACAATTTCTTCTTTACTGTCCACTAATAAAAATGGATAGTCTTTTTTCACTTCATCTAATGTATTACCTAAAGTCTTGGCGAAAGTTAGATCAGCTTGTTGGTAAGAAGTTAATTCAGTGATATCTTTTAGATCATCTTTGATATCTAAGTTATACTTTTCTAGGGTATCCCAAATAGATACTTTAGAATCTTCATTTTCGCTATCGTTTACTACCATATGGTAAGTTTCTCTGGCATTTAATGGTTTATAGAATTCAATGTCGATTGGTACTAATTCTTTTAAGTTTGCTGACATAGAATTTTTTAATGATAAAGCACTTGAAAAGATACAAATCGTCAAGAATAACATTAAACAAATTACGGTCATTGAGAATACAGTTGTATTGATTTTACTGTTGATTTGACGAATGGTAAAGAGATTTAATCCTTTTAAGTAAACTCTTTTCATCGATTGAACTAAACGTAAAATTAAACCAGATAGGGACCAGAAAATAAGAAAGGTTCCTATTGCGCCTAAAGCCATTTGAAATAAGATGTCACTAAAATATTGGAGATTATTTACTCCTACTGTTACATTATAGTAAGCATATGATAACATCGCTACTGCGATAATAAAGACAACAACACAAAGGATTGGATTTTTTAATTTAACCGTTTCACTTTTTTTCTTGGCATTTAACAAGTCAATTAATTTACATTTGCTGACAGAAAAAGTATTAAAGATCATGACAAGTAAATACATAATACCAAAATAAATACAAGTTTTTATCATTGAACCACTAGAGAAAGTAAAGGTAAATTTTGTCATATCCGCTTCAAACATGTTGGCTACTAATACTGACATTAACTGAGATAAACAAATTCCTAAAATTAAACCAGCACCTAAGGAAACTAAACCGATGAGGAGTGTCTCCATCAATAAAATCTTAGAGATTTTTCCTTTACTCATCCCTAGGGTCATATAGATCCCAAATTCTTGTTTTCGTCGTTTCATTAAAAAGCGACTAGCGTAGATGATTAAAAATCCTAAAATGAAAGAAACAAAAACACTGACTCCTGATAATACTTGATTCATTAAATCGATTAAGTCATGAGTGGACTTAGAAACATCTAACATGACTGTTTGACTATCTAAGGCATTAAACACATAGAAGATGGCAACGCCTAAGATAAGGGTAAAAAAGTATATGGCATAATCTTTGAAACTTTTTTTGATATTCTTAATCGAAAGCTTAAACAACATCGTTTAAGTCGCCCCCTAACAAGGTTACTACATCGATGATTTTATCAAAAAATTCTTTTCTAGAATCATTACCACGTACTAGTTCATTAAATAGTTTACCATCTTTGATGAAAATTACACGAGATGCGTAACTAGCGGTGAAAGCATCATGAGTTACCATTAAAATAGTAGCCTTTAGTTCTTTGTTCATAAAGATGAAATTTTCTAGTAGCATCTTGGCACTTTTTGAATCTAACGCTCCAGTTGGTTCATCGGCTAAGATTAATTTGGGGTTCGTAATGATCGCTCTAGCTGATGCGACTCGTTGTTTCTGACCACCAGACATTTGATAAGGATATTTAGGCAAAATATCTTTGATGTTTAACTTTTTCGCTACATCATTTACCTTTGTCTCTATTTCACTTGCTTTTACTCCTTGAATGGTAAGCGCTAAGGCAATGTTTTCAAAGGCAGTTAGGGTATCTAATAAGTTAAAGTCTTGAAAGATAAATCCTAATTGTTCTCGGCGAAATTTATTTAGGTTGTTTCCTTTTAAACGAGTAATATCCTCTCCTTCTACATAGATATGACCACTCGTTACTTTATCAATTGTCGAAATACAATTTAGGAGTGTTGTTTTACCAGAACCACTTGCGCCCATGATCGCAACGAATTCTCCTTTTTCTACTTCAAAAGAAATATTATTGATTGCTTTAGTTAAGCTAGCACGTGTTCCATAGTACTTTTCAATCTTTTCTATTTTTAAAATATTGGGCATACTTTTCCCTTCCTTTCAGTAGCTATTATAGAAAAATTCACAAAGTGGTGCCATTCATTTTCCTTACAAAAGCTTACAATTTTGTAAGAATTAGCGTACTACATCATAGAATTCATTTTGATAGAAGGTAATGGTAACTTCGGTAAAAGTGTTTTCTTTCGAAGCTATTTCTATTTTATGGCCTAATTTTTGACATAGTTTTTTGGCTATATAAAGACCCATTCCGGTAGAAGTCGTCACTTTTCTTCCGTTTTGACCAGTAAAGGATTTGTCAAACACCCTAGGTAAATCACTCTTAGAAATACCAATACCATTATCCCAAATCTTCAGTTGAACTTCATTGTCTCGTGAAAGAAAACTAACTTTAATTTTGGCCTCTTTACTCCGATATTTCATACTATTTTGAAAAATCTGACTGAGGATAAATTCTAACCACTTACTATCCGTTAATACTTCTTGTTCAAAAGGCTCTATTTCTAATTTAATTTTATCGTAAATAAAACGTTCTTTATTTTTGACGATGACTTTATTTACAACATCGCGAGGATTACATGGTTTGATTAGATAATCTTTTTCGGCATTTTCACTTCTTACATAATAAAGAATTTGTTCTACATAGTTTTCAATTCGACCAATTTGTTCGACGATTTTTTGAGGATCTTTATTTTTATGATTATGGATAATGAGTAAACTACTCGCAATAGGTACTTTTACTTCGTGAATCCATAATTCAACATACTCTTTAAAGTCTTCTACACTGTATTTATATTGATTGATTTCTTCCTGATAGGATTTGGTGATTTCCCATAATACTTCTTTAAAAACTTTGGCATCTAAAAAGTAAGCTTCAGGTACTAACTCACTGAGTAAATATTTATGGTCAAGTTGTTCTAGATTTTGGCGAAGTGAAGAATAGAAAACTCTCTTTTTATGATATTGACTAAGAAGAAAGATAGTTGGAAAAAGAATCCAAGTGATGGAAAGGAGAAGGATAAATGGCATAGGACACTTGAACGCTAATGCGAATAATACGAGAAAAACACCGACAATAACAGCACTTACTATCCATAAAAGATAGTCTTGAATAAACTCACGGAATTTCATAATAGAATATATCCTTGTCCCCTTCTCGTTTCAATACAATCCCCTAAGCCGACATCCAAAAGGCGTTTACGAAGCCGATTAATGTTTACAGTCAACGTATTATCATCAATAAATTCTTCTGTATCCCATAGATAATTCATAATATCCTCACGAGTAACTATTTTCCCTTGATTTTTTAATAGATAAGTAAATATCATCAATTCATTTTTAGAAAGGGTAATTTCTTCGTTTTCTGTTTCTATGGTCCCCTTCTCTAAGTTTAATTGAATATGACGATATCTTAGGCGAGGACTATTTTTTTCTATTCGTTTGAATAATGCTTCAATATGAAGAAGGAGAATGGTGGGATTATAAGGTTTGGTAATATAATCATCGGCTCCATAGCTCATACTAACAACTTCATCTAACTCGGTATTTCGACTAGTAACCATAATGATAGGTACATTACTTACTTTTCGAATTTCTTTTAATAGATATTCTCCATTTTCATTAGGAATATTGATATCTAATAAAACAAGATCACTATTACTTTCTAAGATTTGTTGTTTAGTATTGGAAAAGTCACTAACTATTTCTGCCTGATAGCCATTTTGTTCTAATAATAGCTTTAATTCTTTACTTAGTTCAATATCGTCTTCTACAATTAATATCTTTTTCATACGTTTTCTTCTCCTTCTACGATTTTTTTCATCATGATTTGCATTCTAGTATGGTAGCCTTCATGTTCATAAAATTTTATGGCCTGATTATTGTAGGCAAATACATCAACAAGTATATATCTACAGTCCATTTTTAGAAAATACTCTTCCATCTTAGTCATTAACTGTTTACCTAATGCTTTTCCTCTAACTTTTTTACTGATAATTAATTCGGTAATGATACCAGACTTGGGACAAATATAGTCTAGATAGTCTTGCTCTTCATAAGAACGAATCAATCCCATAATTAATCCTACTACTTTTCCTTCATCGATAGCCAAAAAACATTTTCCCTCATTTTCTTCTAATTCTTTCAAATCATATAAAGCCATTTTTTCACGGTAATCTGGATGAAGTTGATCTAAATGATCATGATCAATTTCTAAGATATATTCTTCTAGTTCGACGAGTAAATCGCGCACGTTTTCTAAATATTTTTCTTCATATTCAATAATCATTCTTTACTTCCTCTTTTCTTACTTGGCTCTGTCTTCGAATGCTTCATTATACTTCCAATCCCGCTACCAAGCGCAAGACCGATCGCAATACCAAAAATCATACTAAGTGGAATCTCATGGATAAACATTCCTACAATTATTCCTACCACAGATCCAAAACACATCCCTAAAGATATACCTAGAGCGACGTAATCTTCTTTTTCGACCAATTTATGTTGAGTTTGTTTTTTCATTTTATCCCTCATCTTTCTACCAACCTTCACCTTTTTCATTTGTACTTTATATTCATCATATATCATTTTTCTAGGTTCAGGTAGCTTTTTCGGTTATTTTTATTTTTTCTTATAAAATGAGTTATTTTTTCCTCTTCATCATTGGGCTAAAACAACTCGTTATTCAGCATCTTCATTGACATGATAACATTAGTTACAACTTCCACCATGTTCTTCAAAATAGGCTTCGATAAAAGCAACCGTCATTTTTCCTTTCGTAAAGTTTTGTTCTTCTAGAAGGTCGCTGATATATTCACTTCCACTTGTTTCTACAATATCATCATCTCGGTCACTTTCAATGGAATAAGTGTATTTTTGTCCATCCAAGCTACATTCTAAAATAGCAGTTAAGCTTTCTACATTTGAAGTGGATTCAGATACAGTATTGAACAAGAAGAAACCAACTATGGCTAACACTAAGTAAATAACTAATAAAATACCAATTACTTTTAATATTTTGATGATAATCCCTGCTAGTTTTTCGGTATTACTAATTTTTTCTACTAATACGGTTTTTTGATCGTTATTTAATAATTCATCAATACTAACCTGAAATATTTGGGACAATGCTTTCAACTGTTCAGGATTGGGGGAAGTTTCTCCTAATTCCCAGTTAGAAATTGTCTGTCTAGTTACCCCTATCTTTTCTGCCAAGCGTTCTTGAGACAATTTATTTTCCTTTCTTAAAACGACTAATTGTTCTCCTAATTTCATTTTTTTGTTCACCTCGTTATCATTATACAAAAATAAAACTTAGCATTCTATCAAATAACTTTGGAACTTGCGCAAAGATTTTTAACATTTCTATTTTGATGTTTATTTATCGCAAAAAAAACTAATTGCCCTTGTCTTTTTTCTAACAATATCTATTTTGATTAAGATCGTCTATTTTATGGGTTACACGGTTTTCTTTCTTATTTCATTTTCTCGATTGGTTCTATTAAATAGAAAGCCACCTCACTATCCTTACCATGAACTTGTATTGCTTGTAATAGTTTTTTATAATTTCTTATTTCTTCAAGAACGGTTAATCAGATAAATAAGCAATTTCTTCTTGATCACCCAATCCATCCAGCCATCATCATCATTTTTTATCCGCTGTCTATTTAATACCATTTACAGCAATACGGCTTTTGCGTGATTTTTTTGTATTTCATTATTTCTCTCCTATTACACTAATTTTTAACTTTATTGTTCATTTTCTTTATTTAGCTTTTTCATCCTATCATACTGTTTATAAAGATACTGAACCGCATTTTCTAAGAAGAAATAGTGCCTTACATAGAAAATCAAAACAACTAAAATCGTATAGAATATAAGAAGAAATGGCCATACTTTAAATGAGATAATTAAGGATAAAAATAGAAATATTCCATAAAATAAAGTCACTAATAGATGAATAAGTCGTTCATGCTGAAAAAATTCTATTTTTATTAAATGTTCTTCTATATCTTGGTTCGTAATTTTTTTCTCTTCTAGTTTTTTATCGATTTCTTTAACATATTCTCCTAAATATTTACGCATATATATATCCCTCACTTACTTTTTAATTATTATATAATTTATTATACCTGATAATCTAATCAAAGAGCATTAAACTTTAGAATTTTGTTTTCAAATTATTTATATAATTTTTCTAGCTTCTCCATTAATGATTTACCTACATCATTATCCCCTATTAAAGTAATAGAAAAAGTTTTATAACCAATTCTATCGATACTAGCTCCACAATGATAAACTTCCTTTTCATCTAATATAAAATATCTATCATGAAAAGTGTTGTCGTAGTGAACTTTTAGATTATGGTATTGCTCGTTATATTTTGTTATGTCTTGTGGTGTTAGTAAGTGATTATCCTTAGTGATTATCGTTACTTCTACATTCAATCTCTTAATCATATTCAAGATTATAGTATCTATATAAGCATCAATAATTATTAAAGTTCTCCTCGCCTGTTTAAATATTTCTAATATTTTAGAATAGGCATCATAAATTTGGCCATTAAAATATATTTCATTGACCTTTCTTTTTTCTTCTAATTTATCCAACGATTCTTGTAGCAACTTAATTTGTGAATCATGTTCTATTACCATGTTATTAATGTATTTTTGTTCTATTAAATTATTGGAGATATACTTGTGCATAGATACAAACGCATCCATATTCCTTATACTTACTATCTCGGCTATTTTTGTTCTAAGTATAGTTGCAAGCATCGCTACTCCTTGCTCAGTAAAAGCATAAGGTAAGCTTCTTGACATATTATCTCTTTTTGTGGTTTCAAATTGAAACCGCAAATGATCATATTCTTCTTGCGTTAATCTAAACATAAATCTTTCGGGAAATCTATTTTGATGTCTTTTAACTGCCAAATTTATTGTTTTGGTTCCATTCGCACATCCATAAAGTTTTGCTAAATCTGAATCAAGCATCACTTGTTTTCCTCTTATTTCATAAATCAACTTTTCAATTACCACTTCATCTTTTACTATAATATCATTCATACATTTCCCCCTATTCATTAGTCATAGATGTCAAACCTAAGTATTCAATAACCTCTAGTTTATTTTTCATAACATTAACTATTAATTTTTCTAACAAGCCAACTATATAATACATTTGTTCTATAGTCAAGTTGTTTTGTACAAATTACAAAATTTTCTATCGCACAAAAAAACAACACTAGCTAATGATTACTCATTTAAGCTATTTGTTGTTTTATATTAGCTTCTTTCTACCACAATTTTTTTCTTTTCTTTTTTTCTATACATGTTTGTGTAATCTTTTCTAAAGTTGGTTGGATATTATCATAAGCAGAATCCAAAAGTTGTCTATTCTCATTAACAATAGAAAGTGTATTTTCAAAACTAGTAATCACTTGCTCCTTAGAGGCACCCTGAATAACAGGATGAGATAACATTTCATTATAAAGTTGCCCGCTATCATTAGTAATCAGAAAACTAGAAAAAAGTTTTAAGTCAAATTGAAAAGGTCCAGTAACTATTGACGACGTTTTATCACCATCTATATTTAATACAATCAGATTAGTTGGATCATAGGCAAAATAATGATCATGATCTTTTACTAAAGTAATTGTATGATTTCCAACTTTTTCTATAAGAATCGTTAAACGAGAAAGTATAGTGTTTGAAAAACTAAATTTAACTTTCTTACTATTACATGTAATCGCTGGAGAGTATTCTAACTCCTGGCTTTTAAAAGTATTCACTTTACAAGCCAAAGGAGCACTTTCGATTCCACAGACTTGTAAATATCTATTTAAAGCATCCGCATAATTTAGACAAACTCCACGGCCGAAAATAATATCTAAAAAGTACATTCCTATTATAGGATGACGATCATTCAAATCATAAAAATGTTCTTTATTATAGGAAAAATAGCCATTCCATAGGAGATAACTAAATAAATTGCACTTGTCAATAGTCGTTTCAAGATGTAATTCTTCAGCTAATTTCTTATAATTTTCTAATACGTTTTGAAAAAGAGCAATCTCTTCTTGATACAAAGTTTGATTTTTTACTTGTTCTTTTTTTCCTACTAAAAGAAGGCCACCTTGAAGTAGATTAACTTTTTCGTTCGATTCTAAATCTAATAAAATTGATATCAAAGCTAACACTTCATCAGCTCGTGTCCAATCATTCCCTATTGATTTTTGAAAATGGTTATGATTGACATTTAAACCCAACTCGTTTATCTTCTCGCAAACATAATACTTTTTTGAATATCCGTTAAATCTTGTAATTGTTTGGCTATTTCTTCTTTTCGTAATGTAATTTTATCTAATTTCGTTTTAACCAAAGTTGATTCCTCCCATTCGCATTTACCTATTATATTATATCAAAAAGAAGAGTAATTCAAGCGATAAAAACTCCCCTTATATCACAATTTATCTAAATACAGGGATTATTCGGTCAAAAAGATGATCATTAATTTACTACGCTGAACTCTTTATATAACATACTTTCTAACTATCTCTAATATTTGATTATGAGAGATTCCATTGGTAATAATAGCCCCTTTAATTCCTCTATCATATCGTTGCTCATTACCATACAAATCAGTCACTTTACCTCCCGCTTCTTTAACAATAAGATAGGAGGCTGCTATGTCACAGTTACCATGTGCAGTTCCTGGGAATATATCACAAGAGAAATTTCCTGTTGCAATAGCCATAGCACTTCTAGCTACACTACCTATACTTGAGATTTTTGATAATTTCTTTAATTCTTTGATTAATAATACTTCATCAACAATGTCATTATTAAATATTTCAACATTCGTTTTATATCCTAAATCGCCTAATTTTTTATTATTAACAGATATTTTACGATTATTACAATAAGCTCCCTCACCTTTTATAGAAGTATACATTTTATCTCCATTGGCATTGTATACCACACCAACAATAGGTTCACCGCGATAAACTAAAGCAAGAGAAAAAACAAATACAGGAATTTGATTAACAAACATACCTGTTCCATCTAATGGATCACATACCCATACATATTCACTATCTTTAATATAGTTTTCTTCTTCCCCATTTACAGCATGATCTTTATATTTTTCTTTTACCCGTTCAATTAAATAACGATTTATCTTTTTATCTACAGCGGTAACAACTGTCTTATCGGCTTTATAATCTAAATCGATATTCTGTTGATACGCATCCATCATTACTTTACCTGCATATAAGGCAATTTCTTTCGCAAATTCTAAATATTCATTATACATATTTTTTCTCCTTGTAATAATTAACTATATCTTTAATATTAAATTTATGGACCTATCTGAACACTACCATTCATTTTGTGTTTTCTCACCTGAATAAATTAAATATTGTCTTTTTCGTTTTAATTCTTCTTTTAAAACATCTAACATTGACATATCAGTATAAAATTCTGTTCCATACATGTATACATATGAATCTCTTTCTTTCTAAAAAGGTTTCAATGCATCATATATTATTCTTTTATCTTCAATTATAAATGAACCAAGAATATTTTCTTTAGAATCAGAGATTTTTAAACCGCCACTAGATCTAAAATCATCCCCTTTTAATCTTCCATATCCAGCAATAAAGTTTCCATATTTCATATTGATAAGATGATCAGAAATTTTTAATTGTTCTAATAATTCAGGTGAAACTTGCTTTAATCTAAAAGAAAAATTATGTTTTTTTAAATATTCTAATACAGGTGTGTTTTGTCTAATTCTTATTAATTCATAATTTATAATATTGTTTTTAATTATCTCTTTCATACCATAATCCTCCAGAAAATTAGATATATTATACTCTTTGTTTTCTAAATGAGTCAATGCACATAATTATTTATATCACTATATCGGCGCTATTATGTACGTGCTAAGCAAGAATCTTTTTTCACTTCATACCAATGTTTTATACCTGCAGGTATCACAATAACTATAGCTGGTTCCAAACTAACTGCATCCTTTCCTTCTTCTTGGTAGGAGGCTGGAATTTAAGCAAGTCTGTCTAATAACTTATCTTTCAACTCACAAACAGATAAATATGAAATCACATCGAGGTTTGGATTACCATTAATCATCGCTGAAAGATTAGTATTTTTTTCACATAGACATATTATTTTTTTACCTAACTTTTCTGCATATGCAATTTCATATCCGACACCAAAAGAAGGATTAGTTACCTCAGCAATTAAAATATCACATTGTTTTATCCAATTTATATCTCTTTCATAAATTTCGTTTGCTTTTATAGATTCACTTTTAGAATTTAAATTCGGATCTGCAACATGCTTATCTAAAATTTCTGCGTATTCTTCTATATAATCCGCAATCTTTTTATAATCTTCCGCTTTATTTCTGCCACCACGTATTGAGCCTGCGAAATATATTTTTAATTTTTCCATAAAATTCTCTCCTAATTTAATCGATTATATTCTTCATCACTGACAGGTTCGCACCATTCATTTTGTGTTTCTTCACCTGGAACTTCAATAGCGATATGACTAAACCAAGAATCTTTTTTTGCTCCATGCCAATGTTTTACATTTGCAGGAATAGTAACAACATCTCCAGGCTTTAAACTCTGTGCCTCTTTTCCTTCTTCTTGATACCATCCATATCCTGCTGTACAAATTAAAATCTGCCCTCCACCACTTTTTGCATGATGAATATGCCAATTATTTCTCACACTCGGCTCAAAAGTAACATTAGCTAAGAAAAGATTACATGCTTTCGGATCTGTTAAAGGATTTAAATAACTTGACCCTGTAAAATACTCAGCAAATGCATCATTAGGTTGTCCTAACCCAAATACATTAATTTTATTAAATTCATTTTTATCTTTCATCTTAAATCCTCCTAATTCAATTTTTCTATCCATGCATCGATTTCTTCTTTTGAAGTTAATAATTCATCTCTTTTATTATCCTCTGCAGAAAATACTAAATCTAATTCTCCTTTGATTTTAGAATTTGGTAATAATATTTCATAGTCTTTAAAAGAATGTCCAAGCCATCCCGCATTCGCACTCGCTACAATAATTTCTTTACCGGCTAAATCATATTCTTTTAAGAATTTCTTCATTACTGGACTAATTCCATACCACCAAGTACATGTAATTAGTACTACCTTTTTATATTGAGATAAGTCTTTATCAATTTTCTTAATTTCGACATCACGCTTAATCTCATTATTCTGCCACTCAGCTACCACTTCATCATAATCACTAGAAAAAGGAATGAGTGGTTCTAGTTCTAGACTATCTGCTTGACATTTTTCCTTTACATAATTGGCAACTTTTTTACTATTTCCGGTAAAACTATAATAAATAACTAACGTATCTGTCATAAAGATCTCCTTTCTAATTAAAATTAATTCTTTTATTCATAGACTTCTTTAGCCATTCTAAATACTGCCCAAGCATTTGGCCATCCAGCATAGAAAGCAGCATGAGTAATGATCTCTGCCATTTCTTCCTTAGTAATTCCATTCTTTTTAGCATTAATTAAATGCGCTTTTAGACTAGAATCTAAAATACCTTTACTCATTAGAGCAACAACGGTAACTAGTGATCTATCTCGTAAAGAGAGTTGTTCCTCCCTACTCCATACTTCTCCAAATAATACATCATCATTAAGTTCCGCAAACTTAGGAGCAAAATCTCCTAATTGTGTTCTTCCAGCGGTTTGTTTTTCCATTTTTATTCCTCCTTCTACTTTTCTATCATAACACTTAAAGTCCGCTTTAGGGCAACAAAAAAAGAGTTAAATCAACTCTTTTATGGACGTATTTTAAACGTTTTTGGGGCATAGCGATAAACTAAAATCAAAGCAATAATCACATAGACGATAGAAAATAAAGTCATCGCTGTACCAAATAATATCGTAGGTAAATGAATATCCATTCCCATATAACAAACAACATAAGTTAATAAACTAATCACATTATAAGTCATACTTTTCATTTCTAAATTCACATTATAAGGCTGTAGTAGATAATACATCGTTAGATAATGTACAGAAAAGAAGATAGACATAGCGAGGATGGTAATTGCTAAAAATAGATAATTTAATGGATCATTAGTACCACCACTCACTAAGAGAATTAATGGTAACCCGATAGCGATTACTGTTGTGGGAATCAAATTAATTTTGATTAATGTTTTTAATCGTTCTTTGAATAAACTAAGGATAGCTTGTGGTTGGCGATAAAAACGGTAGCTTAACATACTATGATCACAATTCATAAACATCGCTTGAGTAACTACGGTTCCCCGATTGATGAAATACATAATAAATAGAAAATATGGTAGATAAGTGAGCATCACATGGTTTATAACTGGACGAGATTGTTCAAAGAATACAAGAACTAAAATTACAGCTATGATGATAAACAAAGCAATAGTCGCAATTTTTTTCGCTGATTCTGTTAAAATCTTGCGATGACGCTTAGTAAAGATTTCGTTTAAATAGGCATAACCACTTTTTTGACTGGTGATGATTACTTGATTATCAATTTGACCGAGTACTGTTTTTTGGGTCGTCTTTTTACTGACTTCTTTCGCATCAAAAATTACAACATCTTTTTTTAGGAGTGACTTATAAATACGAGCATATTGATCAAAGGTAACGATTCTGTAAGTAGCAACTCCAGCTAAAGTAATTGCGAGTAAAAAGATTCCACTATAGATCATTTCATTCATGACAATACCTAAGAATGGTAAACCATATCCTAGAAGAAGGAAAATGGCTACTAAACTCCAAACGAGTGGTGTCGGTAAATTTTCGTTGACGATTTTTTCTTCTTTGGTAAATTTATATAGACAGATTGCACTGTAGATTAGTTTACAAGAAACAATAAATAAAGGCATAGAAAGACAAACGATAAGAGGAACTTTCAAGCTTAATCCAAAGATAATGGTAAATGGTAGAAAGCCAATCACCATCTTTAATAAAAAGTAAAGATAATTCGTTAACGTATATCTTTTGGCATCCATCTTCATCAGAACTAAAGCATAATATTTATCTTTCGTTGGATTAAACATCTGGGTGTTCAATAGCGCACCAACAAAAGTTAAGAAGACAAAAATATGAACAAACCAATTAGCGGAATTCGTTTTAGAAACACTCGCAATTGTTGCGATCATCAACACAATGTAGAGAAACTTGCCTACGAAAATCGAACCGATTTCTAATAGTATACTAATTACATTCCCTAGTATTTTTAAGGCATGATTACTATAAAGACTCTGTGGTAAAATCTTCTTTATGAATGGTAATTGACGTAGGGAGTAAAGAATACTATTTACTTTATACGTATTTCGCAAGCGAAAAGAAAAAATAAAATCATTCATCTTCGTTTTCACCTTTTAACTCTTCGATAATTTGTTTTTTCCATTCGTCTAATTTTTTCGATTTACGTGGCATTTCTTTTAATATTCCTTTGTTTAAGATCACGATCTCATCACATAAATCTAAGGCAAGTTCCATGATATGAGTCGAGAATATAATGATGTGATCTTTTTTTATTTCTTTTAGCATCTGTTTCATTTCTTCCGCAACGACGACATCAAAAGAAGTTAATGGTTCGTCTAAAAGTAGAATATTAGGACTCGCAATAATATTCACTAACATTTGAATCTTGTTTTTCATTCCATGAGAATAATCTTTTAATAGTTTATCTCTATCCTCTTCTTCTATTTTCATAAAGTCGAAATATTCATCGATTGTCTTAGGATTTTTTATTCGTTTTTGATTGATTTCGATAAAGAACTTTAAGAATTCTCTAGCGGTTAAAAACTCTGGAACTACTGGAGTCGATAGAATATAGCCAATATCCTCCGCTTCGATTGTTCGTAAACTTCCATCTTCTTCAATTAAGAAGCTTCCACCATCAACAGGAAGATCTTCATTAATACAGTTGAATAGTGTTGTCTTACCAGCTCCATTTCGACCTAATAGGCCATAGATTTTCCCCTTTTCAAAGGAGAAATTGATATCTTTTAATACTTGCTTCTTTTCAAAACTTTTTTTCAAATTTTTAATTACTAATTTCATGATTACTCCTTTTTCTCCACTAGTATATCATAACTCTAAGTGGAACAAAAGAATTTTTGATCACAGAAGTTTTACCCTTCAATTTTACAAGTAAACGAATATTCAAGATATAGTTTTACAATTTAGTATGTCACAAGATTTATTCAAAGGACAGTGTACTTTTTCATTACAATATCTATTTATGATGAATTCTTTGAAGCTTTTGAGTACAGGCAAATTAAATATAAAAAATTAACACTTAATCATTCTTTATTCAACAAAAAAGATAATACTAATAGTTAGTACTATCATTCTTATCTTTAATTTTGTTAAAAAAATATAAAAATTAACAAGTAAAATATTACATTTGTATATATCAATTTATTTTTATAGTTCTCCTTTATAAAAATAAATTTTCATTGCATTTTCGGAATACTTTGGTTTTGAAACATCAACATCCATTACCTTTCCAATATAATGTACAATATATTGTGAAGCAATTAGTAAATCAAATTCCGCCAAAATCCCATCATATTCACTTTCTATTAGAATATTATTATTACCTAAATATTTTAACAACTCCTTTTCGTATCTGGTAGTTGTTTTTTGTTTAAAATAAATTGAATAGGTATTATTCAAATTTTCATAATTAACAAATCTTCCATGTGAAAAATTCTTCTTTTCATGAATAATACAATTAAATATACCAGACTCAATGATTTTACTTTCTAAATCATAACAAGCAGTGTCAGTATAATCACCACGAAATAAATTTATTAATGTATGCTCTTTCATTTTTATTATAACATCTTTGTTTATTAACTTTTCAACTTGATTATTCCAATAGTTTATTGACTTTTTAATAAAATCTGTAAAATCAATTGAGCTATTAGTCTTATCAAGATAATGTTTTAAAAATATTGCTGCCGGTGCGACTGCCCCTTCAAATGACAAAAATCCTCTTTCTTTTCCTTTATTAGATGAAGTTCTATAGCTTACTATATTTTTCTTTGAAATTCCTGTTTTTAATACAATCTCTTTCAATTCACCTTTAGTAATAATATAAGTATTTTTACTATCCAATCCTTTGATACTATTAATAATATCGTTTGTAGTACCAGAATAAGAAAATAGCATTACCTTATCTATATTCTTATTATTCCTATACAAAACATCTCTCGGATACATTGGATAAGTGTTACAACCATATAATAAATTAATAACTCTTGCCGCAAAATATGCACCAGCAAACGAACCACCTGTTCCAATAAATAAGCAACTGTCATGTTCATTAAAGCATATAGCATCAATTCTATTGCTAGCAGAAGTATTAATCGCATTAACAATTCTTGCTTCTAAATTATTTATATTTATATTACAACGGCTAATTTTTTTTCTCTTGTTGTATTCAAAATTGTTACAAGTGCATTCATTATTTACTTTTTTTACTTTAAATAATGCATAATATGTCCTCTTGCCCCCATTTTACGAACAACCTTTGCTGTAAGTTTATTAGAATTTTCATACCATTTTTCAAATAAAGTAGGATCATATTTAAAGTTATTTTTTATACAATCCTTAATTATACTAGAAATAAATGCATCACCTGCACCAGTTGAATCGACGACATTACCTTTAGTAATTAATTTAAAATTATATTCCTTGTTATCATAAATAAATGTTGCACCATCTTCTCCACGTGTAACTGTCATGAAAATAGGTTTAAAAAGATTATATAACTCCAGTTCATTTTTAAGATTTAATCTTTTTAATAAATATTTTGTTACCCTTTCATTGAAATTAATCATTTCAAATTTATTAGTTAATTTATCTATCACTTCTTTATCTGATAATCTTTCAAGTTCAAAATATTGTCCTAAATCAATAATCTTTTTATTATTGGTATTATCAATAACTAATTGATTTTTATCGTTTAAATTGTCAAATACCAAAATATCATCATTATTAATATTTTTAATAATAACATCAGTATCTATCATACTATCTTCATACCATTTTTTATTATTACAAAACGGACATCTTTTTTTTGAAGTAAACGATAACTTATCATCATTTTCAAAATATGAAACATGAAAACAACGTGTTCTAACATATTTGATAATTTTTATATTTTCTGTATTAACATTTAAATTTTCTAAGCTCTTAATTGCTATTTTACCTTGAAAGTCATCTCCACATACTCCAAATACAGCTGTATCAATTCCCATTTTTGCTAAGTTAGCGATAATATTATGGGATGTCATCCCACCATTTATCCCTAATAATTTTCCATTTTTATAATAATAATCTATAACAAGATCACCTATACTTACTACTCTCACTTTACTAATCTCCTTTTATATTCTCCAACCTCACTATTTTCATTAAATTTATGATTTAAACACTCGATTATCTTTTTTCTGTTTAAATCAAAGATTCCTAATGTATCTGTATAATCAATTTTTCCATTATCATTTTCCCATTCATTATCTTTCCAACTATATGGACTGCTAAAACACAATCCATATATATAATTAAAAAACAAGTTATAATCGACTGCGGCTGGGCTATTCAAAAACATTTGATCAATTCTATTAATACTTGGATATCTAACAATGCAAATATTTTTTACATTAATATTGCAATCATATAATGAATTAATAGCTAATTGTAATGTTTTACCTGTTAACACATTATCATCAAATAAATCAACATTGGCATTTTTAAAAAATTCAGAGTTAATCAATCCGCCAAAATTTTTAATATTAAATTTTCTTAGATCTATAAGCTGTTTGTTTGTATAACCTGATACAGCTTCATTAAATCTTAACAATAACGCTCTTTCAACTTTATTTTGATTAACTATTTTAGCAATAATTGGTAATTCAATACCACCGTAACTCAATCCACAAGCACTAACGAACTGACTATTATCACACTTTTCTTTATACAATGAAACAGCAACATAATTTTCTCCAAAATTATCTATTTCTCTATAAGCCCTGTAATCTTTTGAATAATCATCTTTCTTTTCATTCATAGTCTCAGCTTTTAAATTATCATCCATTATATTTTTGGTAATATTGATACTTTCTATAACATCCTCGATGTTTATTAAAAAGTTATTTTCAAAGCATATACTACTCATTATATATTCAACTGTCATAAGATTTTGATAAATGTGATTGAAACAAGTATTTTTACATGAAGACATATCTAATAATACATTTTCATTAAAATAATTCAAAACTAATTTATGATTCATTATAACCAACAAGATATTTCTACAATTGTCTAAAATTCCAAGTAATAATTTTTTATTTACTTCTTCATTAATATTATCAGTTATTGTTAAGGCCTTTAATGAATCTTCTAAAAATTCTAAATAATTCTTGTGCCAATTTATTACATCTGTTTTTGAAGTGATATCTTTACCGTTAATACTTATTCTATTTGAAAGAAAATAATAATAAGTATCAGAGCCCCTTAAAAGATAATTATTATCATCTCTGATTGAGTATTTTAAATTACCGTCTTTAGACGATGCCCATAATTCTTTTAATGGGTTATCTTTTAGTAGTTCCCACTCATACATAGGGACTTTAATACTGCCACTAAACCTATCAAATAAGCCATCTATACCACTAATACCATTGAAATTCACATTAATAATATCATTATATTGACTTAAAAGTTTATTTCTTCCTAATACTATATTTTTCTCTACTCCTGCAAAGTTATGGGTATAGATTTTCTTATCTGCTTTTTCTAAACATACAGTTGGTAATATTTTAGCACTTTTTACCAATTGTAGAGTTGCTTCCACACCTTTTATTATATTACCTTGATTGTCGAATATTGGGAAGCAAGAATTATTAGAACCGCTTATTTTATCCACACTGTATCCTTGATTACAATTTAACATCGCATAATCACTACCCCGCAAATCGCCGCAATCGCCAATTCTCATCATAGAATTTTGAGGTACACCAATTATCTTTTCTGTTCTTTCGATCGCTTTGTCTTTAGTAGCAGTTCCTAATTGAATAACTGACTTATCTTTATATATACCTCTTGTTAGATGAACACCAGTTAAATCACTATTAATTATATAATCTTCTACGTTTTCAAATATTAAATTAATTATTTTATTATCATTAATATTAAATACTATTCTTACATTTATAATTTCATTTGTCTTTAAATCTTTTGAATACGTTATGTTAAAATAATCACCAAATATTGAGTTTTCTTTTATCTGTTCAATCATTTTATTAACTATTAATAGTTGATTTAACTCTTCTTTGGTTGATATATAAATATTTTCTTCTAAAAAATCTTCTTGCGTAGTAGCTACACTATAAAATAACCTTGCACCATCATTTGTCAAAACATATATTCTTTTTATATCATTATCAGTAATATTTTTACTATTTCGTATGCGATCATAAATGTCTTTTTTTAAGTCGTCCAATCCTACTTCACCACGCCCCGTTATAAAGACAACAGGAATCTTTTTCTTTAAGAGACTAATAATCATGTCTATTGCTCTATCATCAATAGTCTTAGAGTCTTTAATTGTTAATGTTCCATCAATATCAAAGCATACTGCATGATATTTTTGTTCTAATGATTTAAGATAATTTATTAATAATATATCCTTCTTCATCACAACTACCTCTTTATCAAGAATTCTAAACTTCTAACTTTTTCATAAGTATCATGGTCAATTGATGGATCAAAAATCAAGCCTACACCTCCATTTTCAATCCAACTATTAATATTTTTAGGGGAATCATCCACTAATAATTGAGTATTTGGAATTATCATTTGATGTTTTTTTACTCCTGGTGGAACAAAAATAACTGGACATGTAATTTCTTGATTTTCTCTTAAAACCTCCATTTTTACTTTCATCTCTTGAAGAGTATGAATTTTTGTTAAAATTGCGATTTTTCTTTTCAAACTCTCAAGTTCTTTTATTATTTCAACGGAATTATTAATCGGCTTAGCTTCTTTAAGTATATAATTCCATTCTTCTGGATGCAAATTTGTATATTCAAAATATTGACCAAACTCCTCTTCGTTTTTATGATCACGAAGTCCTAAGTCATATTTTCTTTCTAACATTCTTTTTTCAGAATCTAATATAACTCCATCTAAGTCAATAAAAGTGTAGTCATTTGTCATAAATATATTCACCTCTTAATTGCATTATAACATTAAAAAATGAAATATTTGGTCTTATTTATTTTATATTAGCAATTCTTTTTATTTCAAAATGTCTTATATCATTTCTTAACTCACAAAAAGCCGTAACATAATAGTCTTCTTTGTATTTAAATAAATGAAGTGGATGTATAATTCTCTTTAATTGACTTCCATCAAAATCATTGTATATAATTTCAACTTTCTCATTTTTATTTATTGCAGTTTCAATCAGTTTTTCTGTTTCTCCCGGATTTTTTATATCTATATTTGAAAAATATTTACTTTTCTCCTCATAAACAGAATACATTTTTTTTGATTTATCTAAAAATTCTTTAAATTTATCTATATATTCAAAATTGTTTTCTAATAAGAAATTATATATACTATCTAATAATTGAATATCATATTTATTAATACTCGTATAATTTTTAATTTTATCTATCATGAAATATCCACCATTCGGACCTTTAAAAGATTCTATCGCGATCCCATTATTACATATCTCATTTTTATAATAACGTATCATTCTCTCTGTTACGCCAATTTTTTCTGACAACTCTTTTAAAGTGTAAATATTCCCTGTATTTAACAAGTCAATCATGTACATCATATTGGATAATTTTCCCATATTGCCACCTCAATTGTTAATTATTATATCATAGACAATTAATTGAATAGATAAAAAGATATTATGGCTTATTTTTACTTGCTTTACTAAAAAACGATATGTAAAATAAAATATCGCTCCAATAAAGGAACGATATTTCATCACTTTTCGTATTAAAGCAAAGATTCTATGAAAGCAATCACTTTAGGTAAAAAGATAATCAATCCGATAATAAAAGCAGCAATGGCGATGACTAAGACTGCTCCTGCAGCGGTATCTTTGGCCAACTTAGCTTTGGGGTGAATATCTGGCATACATAAATCAATCGTCGTTTCTACTGCTGTATTGATCAGTTCTGCTGACATCACTGAGGCGCAGAGTAAAAGACAAACAATCCATTCACTACTAGAAATTTGGAAGAAAAAACCACAGAAAATAACTAAACAAAAGGCGCAAAAATGGATCAACATATTTCTTTCTGTTTCAATACAATGTCTCATTCCCTGAAAGGCATAATAGAAACTTCTCCATAGTGGCTCATTAACTATTTTTTTAAACTTCTTTTTCATGTTACTTCTCCTTCGTATAATTGGTAATTAATTTGGTAAAGATGATTAAATAAGCAAGGGTAAAACTAAACCCAGCCAACACATCACTTAGATAATGTACACCTAAGTAAATCCTAGAAGTACCGATTAGGATAATGATTATCACTAAAACGGTAATTAAAAATATTTTTAATTTCTTTTGAATAGAACTTTTATATAGTAAATAAATTAGGAATCCATAAAAGGCAAGAGACGCCATGGAGTGTCCTGAGGGAAAACTATATCCACTTTCTTCAATGATCGATTCTATCGGTCTTTCTCTTCTAAAGATAGACTTTAAGGCGCTATTTAATACTACAGTATTGATTAAGTTAAGCCCAACTAAATAAAAATAGGTTCTTTTTTTGATAAAAATAAAAATCAAAAGACAAAATAGAATTAATACTGGGGCACTAGCTAAGGCAGTAACTGTTTTGAAGAAAGCGGTTAAGCCTGGACTTTCCCAATTTTTTAGTACTTTAAATGCTTGTTCGTCAAAGGCAAATTCTCCTTGATTGAGTATCGTTATAGCTAGAAGAAAGAAAATAAGTAAGGCGATTACGAAAAGAATCCACCGAATATTTTTATATAAGAATTTACTAATACTGATGTTTTTTTGTTTCATATTTCACCGCTTCTTTGTCGTTTATTCTCTTATTTATAGATTATAACACGTCTTTATCGATAATTCTATCCTCACTTTTTACTTTATTATTGTAGTGAGTAAGCTCTTACGACGTTATCCATCAACATGAGGGAAGTTAAGGCCCCTACTCCTTTAGGAACTGGAGTGATTTTCTGTACCTTTGGATAGACTTCTTCCCAACAGACATCGCCATAAATTCTATGATTTTCGTAATTGGTTCCGACATCTATTACGGTACAATTAGGATTAATCATATCTCCTCGTAACCATTCTTTTTCTCCAATCGCGATGATAATGAGATTCCCTTTTTGAATGATCTCTTGGATATTCGGAGTATTATGGCCACATAAATATACCTGAGTTTGGTTATGGAGTATCTGATAAAGTGGCATACCGACTATGTTGCTTCTACCAATAATTACGATAGTTCGATCCTTAATCGGAATGTGATAATATTCGATAAAAGCTAAAACACTACGTGCGGTTGGGGCGATTAAGGTTTGAGTTTGCTGTTGACTTTTTGTCACGCCTTCGACATCCTTTTTCGGTTCGATATGATCAATTAAATTTTGATAATCATACTTAGAAGGAATCGGTTTTTGAATCATGATACCAGTCACGCTATGATCTTTGTTTAGTTTTTCTATCCTCGCAATTATTTGTTCTTCGGATGTAGATATAGGATAATGGATCACTTCACATAGAATACCGAGTTGTTTAGCCAAACGTTGTTTACTAGCTAGAAAGATTTGACTTTCTGGAGTAGGATCGATCTGAAAAACAACTAATTTTAATGGTTGTTTAATTTCTGATATTTTCGTATTTAACTGTGTAAACATGTGTTCTTTTATCGGTTTAGCGAGTAATACTTTTTCCTCCATCTTCTTATTTTCCTTTCCTTAGTTGATTTTTTACTAGTCCTTTTCCAGTTTTATATAGGCATCTATTTATTTTTTTCTTTTAGAATTTTTTCTGGTTCATAGAAAAAGATCAATTGACTTGATCTTTATTCTATACTCGTACAGACAAATTCATTACTTTCAATTTCTTCTTTAAACTCTTTGAAATTGATAATCGTTGCGCCTTCGCCAGTATCATATTGATAATCTGAAGATACAGTTACTGTTCGTGTTTCAGGATCGTAAGTTGTCATCGGATCTTCATATTGACTACTATCTGCTGTATATTGTTGGTATAATTCATCAGTTAAATATGTGGTTTTCATGTTGAATTGATTTCTAATTAAATTTCCGTTATCATCGGCATAGATATGATATTCACTCTTCATTTCATACTCATCGGTTGATAATTCACGAGTACAGAAATATTCTTTCGCTAAAGTCTCTTGAGTATTGTTATTATTATTTTGCTCAGAATCTTTATTTTGCGTTAACAGAATAACACCAACGATGACTAAGATTAGTCCTAAAACAACTATAATTATAGGAATTAACTGCTCTTTTTTTATTTTCATTTTTCCACTCCTTTTATTTCTTTTTATTTTCTATTTTATTTTAGCAAATATTTTTCTCTTTGTCTTTACTTTTTATTGATTTTTAGACGGAAGTATACTTTTAAATATATTTTTCCAAACAAAAAGAGGCCTTCCCTCTTTTTTAAAGATATAGCCCTACCGGTTTTGGTTTGGTTCGCATTTCTTCTTTGTGATCGTACTTATCAATTGTGATCACATGCCCGGCTTTTAAGCTTTTCTTTACATCTATAATTCTTTGATTGGTACTTCCACGATAGGCGGTGCTGAGGCTTCTTTTCGCAAGGACAAATTTTCCATCGACTAATACATCAATATAATTTAAGAAGTTGGTGATATCGCGATTAGTGTGTGACAGTTTAATTAAATCTTCGAAAAGATAGCCTGTATAGCACCATATATTCCAATCTTTCGATTTGGCATATTTAGCGATAGCGTAGCAAGCACCCGGCTGAACGAAGGGGTCCCCGCCAGAAAAAGTCAAACCATCTTGATCTTCTAGTTTATCCAGTTCTGCCATAATCTCTTCAACATCAAACTCTTTTCCATCTAGAAAATCATGAGTATCAGGGTTATGACAACCTGGGCAATGATGGGGACAACCTTGGGTCCAAATTACAGTTCTGATTCCCTCGCCATCGACGATACTGTCCGCTTGTAAGCTAGCGGCTAATCTAATTTTCATTTTTTACTCTGCTTCCATATTTTTTTCTGTTTTTTGATTCATTAATTCTTTAAGACCACTATGTTTAACGCGATCTCTTTCTTCGGCTCTCTTACCATTATTAAAGCGGCTTACATCTCCGGCAAGATATCCGGTCACTCTTCTGATCCTTTCAAATTTTACTCCTTCTCCTATTGTTCTTTCCATTTTTATTCCTCCTCTATTCTATTACTTTTTCGAATTATTCTTCTTTTTTTAACATTCACAATCGCTACCGTGTAAACGTTCGATTGGGATGCTTTCAAATTCATGTCTTCCACATCCTGGACAAACATCTCCGATTACGCCGACATAACCACAAACTGGATCACGATCTACTGGATGGTTAATTGCGCCATAACCAATGCCTGATTCTTTCATCAAACGAATGATTTTTTCGAAAGCTTCCACGTTTTGAGCAGCATCTCCATCTAACTCGATATAAGAGATATGTCCACCATTCGTCAATTCATGATATGGAGCCTCTGTTTTAATCTTATGGGTAATACTGGTGTTGTAATAAACAGGTACGTGGAACGAATTCGTATAGTACTCTCGATCGGTTACTCCCTTTATTTTTCCATAGATCGCTTTATCAATGTTGGTGAATCTACCAGATAATCCTTCAGCTGGTGTAGCTAAACAAGCAAAATTTAAATTATATTTTTCAGCGTATTCATCGCATTTCTTTCGCATAAAGCCAATAATTTCTAGACCTAATTTCTGTGCTTCTTCGCTTTCACCTTGGTGTTTTCCGATTAATGCTTTTAAGCATTCTGCTAAGCCGATGAATCCAATCGATAAACTACCATGTTTCCATACTTTACGAAGACGATCAGTTGGTTTTAACTTTTCTCCATCGTTCCATACTCCTTGTCCTAAAAGGAATGGGAAATTATAATTGTGTTTGTTACATTGAATTTCAAAACGCTCTAACAGTTGATCTTTTACCATGTCCATCAATTCTTCTAACTCTTGATAGAAACCTTTCATGTCTGCCTTATCGCGTTCTTTTAAACAAATTCCATGTTTTATTCCTAAACGTGGTAAATTAATTGTCGTCCATGACAAGTTTCCTCTACCAGTTACTACTTGATGATTAGGATCTGTCACATCAGAAATTACTCTCGTTCTACATCCCATATAAGCAATCTCTGTATTTACATCACCTGGTTTATAAAATTGTAAATTAAATGGGGCATCGACAAAGGCAAAGTTAGGGAATAATCTCTTAGCGGATACTTTACATGCTAATTTAAATAAATCGTAGTTTGGATCTTCAGGATTATAGTTAACGCCTTCTTTGATCTTAAAAATAGATACTGGAAAGATCGGAGTTTCACCACGACCTAATCCTGCTTCCGTTGCTTCTAGGAAATTTCTTGTTACCATTCTACCTTCAGGGGAAGTATCTGTTCCTAAATTTACTGATGAGAATGGAACTTGAGCTCCCGCACGAGAATGCATTGTATTCAAATTATGAATGAAGGCTTCCATCGCCTGTTGTGTTGCACGATTGGTTTTCTGAATTGCTTTATCATAACCCATTTCGATTATTTTTTCGATTTCCGCTGATCCTTTGGCAAACGGATAGAAAATTTGATGATCAAATTCAATTGATTCTAATTTATCTATTTCTTTAGCTATTTTATCCATATTGACAAAAGGAAGAAATCCTTCTAAATCTAAACTATCATAGATTGCTTGTTTGAATTGCTTCTTGAAAGTCTTTAATACGCCTGGTGCCATATAATAATCAAAAGCTGGTACGGATTGGCCACCATGTTGATCGTTTTGATTTGCTTGAATAGCAATTGCAGCAAGCGAACCATAAGTACTAATATCTTGTGGTGGTCTGATATATCCATGTCCAGTATCAAACCCATTTTTAAATAAACGAGCTAGATCTATTTGACAACAAGTCGTCGTTCCCATTGCGAAGAAATCCATATCATGAATGTGAATTTCTCCACTATCATGAGATTCTGCATATTTTGGCTTCATTAAATAAGCTTTAGCAAATTCTTTCGATACGGTTGCTCCATATTGAAGCATTGTTCCCATTGGACTGTTACCATCTATATTAGCATTCTCACGTTTAGCATCTTCTTCGTTTGCTGACTTTAAGCCTAAATTTTCTAGTGATTTTAAAAATTTATGCATCTTTTTATCATCAGCGAAGTTTTGACGTGACTGATTTCTACGATCACGATATTCAGAAAAAGAACGATAAACATCTTCATAACCCTTTTTCTCTAATTCTTCTTCAATCATATCCTGAATTTCTTCTATTTTAATTTTTCCAGCATCTCGATATTCTTTATCAATACGATTAAGTACCGCTTGATACACTTTTTGAATATCTTTTTCACTGTATTTTCTTTCGCCTTTTTCTTCTTGATCCGAACTGACGATACTATCGAAACCTTTTTTTATCGCTAAAGCGATTTTCGAGCCATCAAACTCTACTTTTTTTCCGTTTCGTTTTACTACTATCAATTCTTTTACTTCTTCTACTGTATCTGTCATTTTATCACTTCTCCACTCCTATCTTTTGTTAATTCGATTGTATAACTATGTCGGTCAGTCGGTCAACGACTTTTGATATTTTTTTCAAATTTTACATTTTTCGTTTTTCGATTTTTTGTATTTTTTTGATTTTTTTCTTATTTTAAAAATTATGTCAACATCTCATCTTTTCCTTATCTTATATAGGTTTTACATTTCTTTATTTTTCTCTTGACTTTTTTTATTTTTTTGCTTTTTTCATAAATTTCGATTTCTCTAATTTTGACTTTTTCTGTTTTTTTCGAATTTTTTCTTGTTCGATTTACACAATAGAAAATGAAAAAGACACTTGCTTTACAAGTGCTTTTTAGTTTTTTTGTTTTCTCAATACATTTTTTATTTTTTATGCTGTGTGAGGTCTACTTCGTAAGTATTCCAAATTTCTCCTTCTTCAGGTTTTACTCTTTGTCCACCGAAAGCTTCGATTGTTTTAATTGAAGCAATATTATCGGGATAAGCAGTAATTTTAATTTTGGAAAAGCCTTTTTCTAGGAGATTTGAACGAACAAGTTCCAAAGTTTTTAAGGCATAGTGATTTCCTCGATAATTTGGAAGAATAGAATAGCCAATATTCGCATAAAAAGGAATGATCTTGTCTAGTTCCAAACTAAGTCGAAGTCTTCCTATTCTCTTTGTTGTACCATGAAGAGTAATCGTATAGTACTTCCCTTCTAATTCACTAGATTCTTGTTCATCTTCATTTAAATAGAGATCAATTTCTTCACCTTGATAAGTTGGGCCATCAGCATAGGGATACTCAAGTCTTAGAAGGTCAATCTGGTGGTTAATATTCATGATTCTTTGAACAGTGTCCGTCAAATATCCGTATTTTTCTAACGCATAAAGTTTTCTTAATTCCTCTTCTAACTCTTTAATTTGTTGTTTGATTTCGATTTTTCCCATTCTATTTTCCTTCTATTAAACTTAAAGAGACTTTCTCTTGTTCTTTTTTGATATCAATAACATAACAGTCGACAATATCCCCTACAGAAAATAATTCTGAAGGATGTTTGATATATTGATCAGTTAACTTAGAAATATGAGCCAATCCATCTTGGTGGAGTCCAATATCGATAAATAGACCAAAGTCGACAACGTTACGTACTGTTCCTTGAAGTTTATCTCCAATATGAAGATCTTCGATATGAAGAACATCACTTTTTAAAAGTGGTTTAGGTAATTCATCGCGTGGATCACGATTTGGTTTTTGAAGCGCTTCAACAATATCTTGAAGGGTATAGCTATCTACTTCTAAGTTACTGTTTTGTAAGTCGAAAGTCACTAATTTTTCTTTTAGTGCTGTCGACCCTACATCATTAGGCGTAAACCCTAGTGAAGCTAATAACTTTTCCGCAACAGGATAACTTTCTGGATGGATAGAAGTCCTATCTAATGGATTCGTTCCTTCTTGGATACGGATAAATCCAATAGATTGCTCGTAAACCTTATCACTAATTCCTTGGATTTGATGAATTTCTTCTCGAGAGGTAATTTTACCATGAACTTCACGATAATGAAGAAGTGCATCAATGGCCTTTTTGGTTAACCCTGAGACATATTTTAATAAAGAAGAAGAGGCTGTATTAATATTTACACCAACTTGATTTACCGCTTTAGTAACGACGAACTCTAAAGTATCATCTAACTTCTTTCCTTGTACATCATGCTGATAGAGTCCAACACCAATACTTTTAGGGTCGATTTTTACAAGTTCAGATAAAGAATCTTGTAATCTTCTACCAATAGAAATAGCGCTTCGCTTCTCGACGGTTAGATCAGGAAACTCTTGAATCGCCAGTGGAGATGCGGAATAAACGGAAGCCCCTGCTTCACTGACAATAACATATTCAACAGGTCGTGAAGACTCTTTGATCGTATCGGCAATAAAGGCTTCACTTTCTCGAGAGGCAGTTCCATTTCCGATAGCGATAATATCAATATTGTAACGGTTAATTAAATCAAGGACAACCTTTTTACTCTCTTCTATTTTATGGTGAGGCTCAGTTGGATAGATCACTTCAATCGCTAGTACTTTACCGGTTGGATCAAGTACAGCAAGTTTACATCCTGTACGAAAAGCCGGATCAAAGCCTAATACTGTTTTCTCTCGCATCGGTGGAGTCAACAACAGACTCTCTACATTTTTCGCGAAGTTTTCAATGGCAACAACTTCACCATCTTCTTTTAATTCAGCGCGAATTTCTCGTTCAATACTAGGAGCAATTAAACGTTTGTAACTATCTTTTATTGCTTCTTTGATCTCTGGTGTTACAAATGAAGATTTATTTTTGATGATTTTTGTTTCTAAGTAGCCTAACATCTCTTCTTCATTAACAGAGATACTCACGCTTAAAACATCTTCTTTTTCTCCACGATTTACTGCTAAAATACGATGAGCTTTCATTCTCTTAACTGGTTCGCTATAATCATAATACATTTCGTATACCTTTTTCTCATCGATCGCATTTTTCTTTTTCTTAGCTGTTAGTATTCCTTCTCTAAACATTCTACGACGTAATTCTTTTCGATAGCTAGCATTATCACTGATCCATTCAGCAATGATATATTTAGCACCTTGAATAGCTTCTTCGACAGTTGGTACTTTATCGGTAATAAACTTTTCTGCCATTTGAGTTAGACTTCCCGTTGTCGGAAAAGACATCATCATTTTAGCTAATGGTTCTAATCCATTCTTAATGGCTTCGGTTGCTTTAGTTTTCTTTTTCTCTTTATATGGTCGATACAAATCTTCTACTTCGACTAATTTTTGACAAGCCATGATCGATTGTTTTAATTCTTCTGTTAATAATCCTTTTTCCTCGATCAAACGAATGACATCTTCTTTACGTTTTAATAAACTCTCTTGATATTCGTAGACTTCGTTAATCTTTCTAATTTGTTCTTCATCTAAAGCCCCTGTTACTTCTTTTCGATAACGAGCGATAAACGGAATCGTATTTCCTTCTTGTAATAGTTTTAAAACTGCTTCTACTTGTTTATTTTTAATTGCTAATTGTTCACTAATTTCGTTAATAATTTCTTGATTCATCTAGTATGTACCTCCATTTTCATTGTAACAAACTAAAGAAAAAAAGTTTAGTCTTTTTACTAAACTTTACTGAAAAGAAAGATAATCTATTTTTCTTCTTTAATGATCGAATTAGCTAAGGTTTTTCTTTCTAATGGTTTAGGATCTTTTTCTTTATATCCTAAAAGAACAGCACTAACTAGATGTAGTTTTGTATCATCTAATTCAAAATAGTGAGCAACTTGACTACTGATTTTTAAAATATTACCAATCCATAAGGAACCTAGTCCTAGATCTGTTGCCTTTAAAAGCATATTTTCGATCATTGCGCCCATCGATAATAACGTAAAATCAGGATTTTCTAAGCGATCACTATAGACTAATATCAGTGTATTTCCTCTTGATATTGTATCAGCGGTTTTACTGATGCTTTCGTCTTCAGGATGTTTTTCTCCTTCTTCTTTTAATAATTTAACAATTTCAGGAATACTATCTCTTACGATAATAAACTGCCAAGGCTGAGTGTTATGCGCTGATGGCGCTAGTAACCCTGCTTCGATTATGGCGTCTACTTTCTCTTTTTCAACTGCTTGTTTTGTATATTTACGAATGCTTCTTCTATTTTCTAGTACTTGTTTAAATTCCATATTATCACCACCACTATTAGTAGAACAAAAGAATTTTAATTTATAAAATTCGCTTCTGGTCGTCTCTTTCCAAGATTTCTGCTTCAATAATAAGTTTTCTTATTCTTCGCATACTTAGCTTGTAGTAAGTTCATACCATAGATCTTGTTCTTTTTTTCAATGATTATAAATAGTCTTATGTATCCAAATATTTTCAATCATGTCTTTTTATTTATGTTTTGAGTAAAGACAGGCCTAGTAATTCTGATACCTAATATTAACCATTCTCGATGTCATTATATAGAACATCTATGTACATGTCAATTCATTCTTTAAATATTATAATTTTTTATTTTGACTCATCGTTTGGCATCTTCATTTCATATATTTAATAAATGTCTAGTATATAAAAGAATCTGTTTTTGACCAAACAGATTCTTTTATTTTACTCTTCTTAATTGTTTTTCCTCTTGAACACTATCTAAAACAGCTAGCTGTTGTTTTAACATTTCTATTTCTCCTTGAATTTCTTGGAGTTGTCGATTTAGTTTTTCTAAGCGAGCCATTACATCTGTAACAATTTTTTCTTCATTAATACTTAAATTATGTTCAAGTGTTCTTTGCGTTTTCGCCGTTTGGTTGTATGGATCACTAAATAAAACCTTATTTTTCTTTGGATCCATATTTTTATCTAATCGATAAATTGTTGGTTGATTTTGTTCTCTTGGTAGGGTTTGTGAATCATTGGATTTATTCTTTGGCTTGTCTTTAGAATTAGTTTTATACTCTTGTATGCTTTCTTCAGTAGTCTGTTTTCTTTCTTCTTGGGAATTTTCTTTTATACTTTCTGTTTTTTTCTTGTTACTTTTTGTTAGTGATGCTGAAACTTTCTCTTGTTTTTTGATTAGTTTTTGTTGTTTTTTTGCTTCCTTTTTTTCTTGGCGCTCAGCTTTTTTCTTTTCTCGTTTTTCTTGTTTTTCTTTCTTCTTATCTTTAGTTAGCGACTTTTCTTCTTCATCACTTTTACCTTCATTTGTAGTTAATTCTTCTTCCTCTTCTTCAGCTTCTAATTTCTGCTTACCTAAAATATAGCTGATTCCTCCAGCACTAACTCCAACTAATCCACCAAAAACAGTTCCTAGAATTGCTCCATATGGAAGTGCCATCCCAATAGGTAACTGAATTACAGTTAATAATACCAAAGTAGCAATGACTGGAGTTGCAATCAAACCAATTAAAGTGGATACCAATAAACGTCTTCCTAAATGGCGTTTTGATTTTTTTATTTTTTTCTTTTCCATTCTTATCTCCCCTTCATTTAACGTTGTTTATTATATCATATTTCTCTTTAAAAAGCTAACTGATTTAACGCTTGCTCTAATCTTTTTGCGATTAGCGATGTAAAGTTTTCTGATTTCCTGTTACTGTTTTCTTCTTTTGAGGTTCTTCTATTGTTTTTATATTTTTTAATTGATTTAAAGCATATTGACGTTGAAGTATTTGTTGATAAGCATCTGTTAATAGTTTTTCTTGATTACAAGTTAATTTTTCATGATTTCTTTTAGTTGTTTGATTATATGAATCTTGGAATAATGGTTTTTGCGTTGAAGGAGTAGAATGAACTTGATAATTTCCGATTTTTCTAGCTGATATTTCATGAGGAGTAATACTCTCTTTTTGATTTGTTTTCTCCTCAGTATCCGTATTTTCCTTATCTATAGTTTTTTCTGAGCTAGCTTTAACTTTTGGTGATACAAAAATTTTTCTACTTCTTTCTTCATACCGTTCTAATTCTTCTTTAAATTTATCCCTTTCAACTAGCTTCCTTTCGAGTTCTTTTTTTAACTCCTTTTCTTGAGTAGAATAATATCTTCTCGCGAAAAAGCCCAAGAAAAACATAGCGGCACACACAATCGGACTTGTACTAAGGATTAAACCAACTGCTCCAGTAATTATTCCTAACACTGATAGTGCTTCATACCCATTAACACAGCATAGGGCCAACCGATTTAAAGCTATCTTTTTAGAGCATTTTTTGATATCTTTTCTTAACCCTTTTTCATAGCTATTCATTTTCTTCTCCATTTTCATACTTTTCTCCCCTACTTTAGAAAGTATTTGACAAATTTCTTTCCAAGTAACTGTACAAAGCAAAGCCTCGTCTTTTACATTTAAAACGAGGTTCAATAGCGTTAATTTATTTACTTATTTTTATATTTTTCATATTGCTCTTTAATTTTATTGATTAAGAAATCATTTTTACTTTTGGGCGAGAGTTTTCTTGCTGTTCTTGCAAATCATCTAAAATCATTCGAATTTCATTGATTTGTTTTTGCGTTTCTGTTAGCGTTTTTTTCAACTGTTCGAGTCTATTTTTAACATCATTTATTATCTTTTCATCATTTACTCGCAAATTATTTTTTCCACTTATAGCCGTTTGATTATATGGATCTTGAAATAGTACCTTTTGTTTTTGAGAAATTGGATTAAGGCTATATGCTTTTTCTTGCTCAATATCTTCTTCATCATCCAATTTTAAGATATTCTTAACGGGATGATTAGTAGTGGTGGTTTTAATTTGCTCATCCTCATCGTCCAATTTGAAAATATTAGCTGGTTGTTTTTGGTTAACTGATGACGTTTTAATTGACTCCTCTTCATCATCTAAAGTTAGAATGTTTTTGACAGGTCTTGTACCTCTAGCATCTTTCTTTTTTTCTAAAGAATACGTATTACGTTTTTGGACTTTTTTTCGTTCAGTTCTTTTTCGTTTTGGCGGACGTTGCTCTTTATTAGCTTCAGTGACAGTTTCATCTTCATTAAATAAAAGACTAATTCCTGTTACTATGGCTGCACCAGCTATTAAGCCAATAAGCCCTCCTCCTACAACCGTAATTACACTTGGTGCTAAAGGGGATATGAAAGGAACGATAACTCCAATAACTGCACCTGTCACGGGAATTAATTTATTCAATAATTTCATACTCACTACTCCTTCCTTTAATTGTGGCCTTATTATACCATAACTTAATAAAAAAAGCGAGTTTTTCTGCTCGCTATTGTAACACCTCTTTATCGATAACGATAACTGGTCTAATTCCAAAATATTCAGAAGTATTTTCAAATTCTTGAAGAGATGCTCCTGTTTCATCTACACTTACTGCCCACAAGAAATTTTCGTTATTAGAATTAGGCGTCGAAGTCCAATAATTTCCTGTTATTAACCATGCTATATTCTCATTTTTTAAACTTGTTGAAAAAGTGGCTGAGTCTACTTGGTCATTAACGATAGCTTCGATTTCTGGAACAGTGATTAAACGTACTTCATCATAAGTATTTACTATTTCGGCCTTTTCCAAGTTGGTAAAATAATTCTGATATAGTGTAGTTCCTAATTCTTGATATTTTCCTGTACTGCAATAATAAGTTTCGGCTTGATCTGTAATTTTTCCTTCATTTATCTTGCCTTGGATAAACTCACTAATTACACAACTATTGTCTTGGACACCTGTTGGGATTAAATTGTAATCACTTAGTAATTTTACTTTAGACATCGTATTATCACTTGTTTCGATTACATGATACTTATCTCCATTAGGTAAAGTAACTGCCTCTCCTACTTGGAATTCTTGCCATGTTTTTTCTTCTGTAATTTGTTCAATTTCTAGACGTCCATGAAAGTGATTGCTTTTTACACTCTCTGGTCTATTTTCCACTAACCAAATTCTTAATTCGTGGATTTCACTACTTCCTGGCATAAGTTCATTGTTACTAACATAAATTTCGTAATCTTTTGTTTCTACTGTACTTAGAATTTTTGGTTCTTGGTTATCAATTTTGTATTTTATATAATAGGTAGATAATTGTTTAGTTTCGCAATCATCTTCATCGATCAAGGCTTGATCAGAAGAAAGTTTGATCACGAATTTTGCTTTTTCTTCTCCTGTATTCGTTACGTTAAAGCGATATGGTTGTTGACTAGATCCTTCTTCATCAGACATTGGCGTTGCATTTACTAGGGATAAGACATCTCCATTTCCTTTGCCATTATCGACATAACTAATTTCAAAATCCTCTTCTTTAAATGCATTATACTCCTTGTTATTATCTTGACGATTAAATAGTAGATAGCTACTTCCTATTGCTACTG
Source organism: uncultured Mycoplasmatota bacterium (assembly GCA_900543675.1). Lineage (GTDB taxonomy): Bacteria > Bacillota_I > Bacilli_A > RF39 > UBA660 > Alloscybalousia. The sequence goes on along the minus strand of UQRY01000013.1, from coordinate 5,031 downwards.
TTACTGTGATAATTACCGCTATTACTGTAATTGCGGTTTGATGCTTAAATAACTTCTTTTCTTGTTTCATAGAACCACCTATTTATACCTTTTCCTATTTTCCATTATATCATATCCCACTAAAAATTCCAGAAAAAAAGCATTAAAATTAGTAACCTAACCTTAATGCTTCTACTTTGACATTATATTTTAGTCCCTGTTGGTATGCTGCGGCGTTGCTTTCGGTCAGTAAGTCTAGAATACGACCTTTACCTGATCCGATTGCACCTCCTCTATCTAAGACGATAACTAACATAGGGGCATCACCGATATTGGTTAAACGTAAAATCGATCCTAGGGGATATTCACTTCCTGCTGCAACGATTCGTACGCTACCGAAGACAGGGTCATTATAATAGATACGTCCGTCACCAATGTAATAACCTGATGCTGTTTTACCTGATGTACATCCGTAACAATCGTGTCCATAATGGCTTACAGTTCCAACATTCGTAGAAAGTACTGGAAAACTAGTTGTGTCTATTGGTGCAATATAGCTTGGAGCAGATGTTTGTGGTTGTTCTACTACTGGTTCTTGTTTTTCTATAACTGGAGTAGTTTCTTGCTGTATTACTTCTTCTTTTTCTTCTACTTTAGCTTGTGGTATTTCTAATTCTTCTTTTATTTCTTCTTGTTCTATTACTCCATTTGCGATCAATTTACTGTTTAATTGTTTGGTAATATTACTATTTTGTACTAGGTAAGATTCTTTTTCAATTGTAACATTGGCACTAGCTAGACTAAATAGTGTTAAAACCACGATATAGACACATACTATTCTGAAAGCATAATTACAATTTTTTTTCATAATTCCTCTCTTTCGAACAGTTACCATTATACCATAGGGGACTAGCTTTTGCAAATTCGGGAGGTCTAATATGCACTCTGTTATTCCTATTTACCCTTATTTTATGCGGATTATAGAGCTTTTGTTTGGGGAAAATTACCAATCATTTTATTTCCTTTTTGACTATTTTTTCGTTCTTTTCGACTACTTTGTTTCATTGAAAAAGTACCAACTTTATATTGTGCCGGTACTTTTTACTCCTTAACTACTAAGAATGTTTATTGATAATTATCTGCTTTTACTTCCATAAATGATTTTGGATGTTTACAAACTGGGCATACATCTAAAGCGTCTTTTCCAACATAAACATGTCCACAGTTACGGCAGATCCAAATTTTGTCTCCATCTTTATGGAATACACGGTCATCTTTAACATTCTTTAATAGGGTTAAATATCTTTCTTCATGTTCTTTTTCGATTTTTGCTACTGCATCGAATAAGTAAGCTAATTCATCGAATCCTTCTTCTTTAGCTTCTTTTGCGAATCCAGCATACATATCTGTCCATTCGTAGTTTTCGCCTTGAGCAGCATCTTCTAAGTTTTCCATTGTAGATGGGATGTCGCCACCATGTAGGTATTTGAACCATAATTTAGCATGTTCTTTTTCGTTATTTGCTGTTTCTTCGAAAATAGCAGCGATTTGTTCATAACCATCCTTTTTTGCTTTTGAAGCATAGTATGAATATTTGTTTCTAGCTTGACTTTCTCCAGCAAAAGCTGTCATTAAATTTTGTTCTGTTTTAGAACCTTTTAATTTTGCGTAATCCATTTTTTTCATTCCTTCCTTTTCTTGTTTTTTATCTATATTAAAAGATTGTTCTTTTAATAACTTACTTTTATCTTGGTAACTCGTATGTAAGAGTTCCTCGCTAATTGGGCTTAATGGTTCTCCTAAGAAATCACGGTAAATTTTTTCAATATCGGGATTTCGATAAGAGTAACGAATACGACTTTCTTTATCGCTTTGATAAATTCCAGCCATTCTTTTTTCTAGAATTTCTTTTTGCTTATTAATTGCGGTTAGCGGTTGTCCTCCTCCACCGATACAGCCACCTGGACAATTCATCACTTCGATAAAATGATACTTTTTATGTTCTTGCTTCATTTTCTCTAAGAGGCGTTCCCAATTAGGTAAGCCGTATACGACAGCAACTTGAAGTACAACATCTCCGATAGTAACCGTTGCTTCTTTTACTTCTTCTAAGCCACGAACTGGTGTATAGTTTAATAATGCTTCTTGGTCTTTTCCTGTCAGTAGATAATGAGCAGTTCGAATAGCTGCTTCCATTACCCCACCACTGTTACCAAATAAGACACCTGCTCCACTTCCTCTTTCTAATAAAGAATCGAAGTGTTGCTCAGAAACTTTCGTAAAATCTATTCTTTTTTCTCGTAACATTAAGCCTAGTTCACTAGTCGTGATGACATAATCATTATCTCTTGTGATTTCTTTGTGCCAAAAAGTGCTACTTGATTTTAGTTCTTCGCGTAGCGCTTCACTCTTCTTTGCTGTACAAGGAGTTATTGCTACCGTAATTATTTTGGCTGGATCCAAATTTTTTATTTGTGCAAAATAGGTTTTAATCATTGTTGTTTGCATACCAATTGGACTTTTACAAGTAGATAAATTCTTTATCCAATCAGGATAGTAAATTTCTACATATTTCACCCAAGCGGGGCAGCAACTAGTTAATTGAGGCAAGTTCTTGTTTTCTTTTATTCGAAAGACCAACTCACTAGCTTCTTCCATGATAGTCAAATCAGCGCCAAAAGTGGTATCGAATACATAATCAAACCCTAATTCTTTTAAAGCTCCTACCATTCTGCCTTCAACATTGGTACCTGCTTCTTCCTTAAATTCTTCCCCTAAGGCAACCCTGACAGCAGGAGAAGTTAATGCGATGACGATTTTATCTTTATTTTCAATTTCTTGAGCTACTTTCTTGTAGTTATATTTAGGGACAATTGCTCCCATTGGACAGTTCAAGATACATTGACCACAAGAAACACAAGCTGGGTGTCCCTTTACCTTGTCTTGGTATTTTATGCCAACTACGTTTTGACAGATATCTTTACAACGGCCACAATTAATGCACTTTTCCATGATTCTAGCGATTCCTGGATTGTCTTCATCGATAGGAATTCTTTTATCTTCTTTTTCAGGTGGAGCTTCTTCTAAAGTAACTTCTTCCATAAACTCTTGATGAACTCCACAAATTGGACAACGATAATCTCCTTGTTCAACCAAATCGCCATTTTCTTCGATATAGCCGCATAGCTTACAGCGGTACTTCTTCTTTGGGCGTTGTTCTTCGATTACCTCTTCCATCATTTCTTTGCCTACTCCGCAAAGAGGGCAAGTATACCCATCTGGTAACTCTTCCATTTCTTCAATATAACCACATATTTTACATCTAAACTTCTTCACGTTTTCCTCCATTACATTCTAAGCAATATCCTTCAATCGTTAAATTATAATTTGTCGCTTGAAAGCCATCTAGATAATTCTTACTCTTTAGTTGATTGAGTAGTTTCGAGTCATAGAAATCAAATAGCTTACCACAGGTTAAACATTCAAGATGAAAATGGTCTTGATAAAAATCATAACGGTCTATTCCTTGTTTTGTTTTTAACAGACTAATTTTTCCTTCTTTTATGAATTGTTTCACATTGCGATAGACTGTTGCTTGGCCAATACTGGCATCAGCCTTTTTGACTTCATCATAAATTTCGTAAATTGTTGGATGATCGTGATTATTTTTGATGATGTCTAAAATCAATTCTTTTTGTTTAGTGTTTCGGTATTTCATAACACTCCTTATTGATAATGATTATCAGTTATTATTATATCATTGCAAGAAAGAAATGCAAGTCTTTTTTAGTGTTTTGTTTTGGTTAAGTCATCGTAAATTTTATAGAGCTTTTGAACATTATTTTCTAAAAAGTAATAATGCTTAATATAGAATGCTAACATGATTAAAAAAATGATGAACAAGATTCCAATTGCGATACTTGGTACGGTAACTAGGAAATATAAGCTGAAAAAAGTAAGGAGGGCAAAAGTTATCGTAACTAGGAGGTGAATTAAACGTTCATGTTGATAAAAGGAAATATGGATTAAAAGATCTTCTTTTAATTGTTCACGTTCAGTACCCTTGACCTCATTTATTCGGTTTAAATACTCTTCTATTTTCTCTTTCATTTTTTAGGAATAATATTACTCCCTACACCTTCTTTCTTAGATAGTATTATTCTTGTATCTTTTATTTTAATTTTATCACACAATATTAGGCATGGGAGTTTTTTCCATTATTTTTTTAAATATTTTTTACTATAGGTACTTTCTTTTTCTATTTCTCATATAATTTAATAGAAAAAAGCAAAAACATGAATTGACAAAAAAAAATTATTAGTGTACTATTATATTCATGAGTTATCTTTTTGAGGTAATTCAAATACTTTGGGTCTATAGCCAAGTGGTAAGGCGTGGGACTGCAACTCCCTGATCGTTGGTTCAAATCCGACTAGGCCCTCCAAAAATTGCGGATGTAGTTTAGTGGCTCGAATACGGCCTTGCCAAGGCTGTGACGGGGGTTCGATTCCCCTCATCCGCTCCATTTGAGTTCAAAGTACGTCGAAAGGTGTACTTTTTTCTTTTACTTCAAGTCAAACTCCACGTTTAACTTAACAGTACAAGAAGTGCTTTTTGCTAAAACAAAGACACTTTTTAATATACTAAAGTTTATAACTATTAACCCTCTATTCCCTAGTAGTAAAACTTTAAAAGTAATTATTTCTGCTAGAACAGTAAATTAAAAATAAACAATGTTGAAATTAGAAACATTGAAATAGCTAGTATTAAAACTATTATTTCAATTAAATATAAGGCAACTTATAAAGATAGAGTTAGGGCTTACATATTATTTTATTTCAATAAGATAAGATTTATATTTCAGTTCTGAGCCATCGTATTTATCCATAAAACATATACATTTTTTATGATTGGGTCATAGAAAAAGGAATCACTTCGATTCCTATAAAGGTTCTATAATAAATAGTGTTGGTGAGTAAAAATCATCAACACTGTTGTTAATCAAAAAAGGAGTCATATCAGAAACTTATGATACAATGTAATTGCTAATAA
>UQRY01000012.1 GCA_900543675.1 uncultured Mycoplasmatota bacterium | reverse complement strand
TTCCTTACATATATATTAACATAAAAAACGCACAATTTCTCATGCGTTTATCCTGTACTTTTCTCTATGTTTTGGCTTGACTTTTTACACTTTTTACTTTTTGACTAGTAATAATAAACGATTTGCCCAGTCGGCATTTATCAAACGTTCATTAATTAGTAATTTGTGGTAATCCCATTCCATTAAGCGATAGTTGAACTCTGGGTTATTTTTTACTAATCTGATAAGCTGTCCTAACTCATAGTCGACTACTTCAAGACGAATTCCTTGTGGGAGTCGACTTTTATTCTCTTCATTATCTAATTTGTCTACTACTCTTCCTAAATATATCTTTTTATATAGTGGGGCTTTTTTATTCAATACGATCTGTCGCATGGCTTGATATAGCTCATCACTTGTCGGATAAGTTTCCAAAGACAAAAAGCAGTTATCCACTTTAAAGATAGATAAATAAGATATCCAATCATTCAATGTTTTTATCTCGGGTTCACTTTTTTCGACGATTGGTATTCGTTGTAACTCAGCTTCTGCATCTAAAGTAGCTTCGTACAATTTTTTTCTTTTATGACTGATTAGATCCTTATCACTAGCTGAAGAAGGAATTCCACCAACGCGAATTAATTCTTCCGTTAGTTTTCTTAGAATGAAGTTTTCCTCGTCACTAAGCTGTCCGATATAGATTAAATCACTAATCGAGTTTAAACATCGATTGAATGATTCCAGTTGTTCACCCCAAGTGAACTGTTCTGTGCTTCTATTTCCTTGTAAAGCAATAATTTGTTTAGCTAATAGTTCTAACTTCTCCCTTGTATTTTCCATCTTAGTACCACACTTTCTTTAAATATAATCCGGCAGCAGGAGCAGTTTTAACTGCCCTTTGACGACTTTTCGCATGTAACAAAATACTTACATCTTCTACTTCTTTTTTATCGTTACCAATCGCTAATAATAGCCCTACCATGTTTCTTACCTGATATTTCATAAAGCCATCAGCTTGGAAATGAAGCTCAATGATCTTTCCTTTTTGACTAAGCGATGTTTTATAAATCGTTCTTGTCTTATTTTCACGGGTATCTTCACTTGAGACAAAAGAAGTAAAATCATGAGTTCCCTCAAATAATTCTAAAGCTTCTTTCATTTTTTCTACTTTTAATTCTCGATTGTATTGATAGACGTAATTTCTTTCTAATGGATTATATTCTCCCGTATTAATTCTATAGACATACTCTTTTTTCTTCGCTAAAAAACGAGCATGGAAATCTTTACTTACTTTTTTTACACTGATGATGTGGATATCTGGTGGTAAATTAGAGTTTAATCCTCTTTTTATTTTATCTACTGGAATTTCGATATCTAAGTCGAAATGGGCAACTTGCGCCAAAGCATGTACCCCTTTATCTGTACGTCCAGATGAGGCGATTGTTGTTCTTTGTTTTCTATTTAAATAACTAACTGCATCTTCGATACATTCTTGAACTGTTCTAAGTCCTGGTTGGATTTGATAGCCATTAAAATTAGTACCATCATAAGAAAAAATAATTTTATATCTCATTTTATCCTCCGTAGATTATGGCAAATACGAATACCGCTATATGAAATAACAAATAGTTCGTATCCCATTTTTCCCAACTTGGACGTTCAATATAAGTACGTTTACTCGTATAGTTGTAAAATCTAAGTTCATTAATTTCCATCAAATCGTGAATCTCATGTTTTGTCTTAGCGAGTGCTTTCTTTAAAGAAAAGCGAAGATAGAAAAAATCTTTTTCAATCGCATAGTCTTCTCGTAAATTATCAAGAAGCTTCATATTCTTTTTTAAGTAACGGAAGAAATAAATGATATAGAGAATATGATAAGTAATCTTTTTACTTTGAAACTTGTACAAAGTTACTTCTAGAATGTATCGTAATTCTGAAGAATCTGTTACTTTCTTAATTAACATGATATATTCGATAAAAATAATGAATTTAGTTATCCCCAGAAACTGTGGATAAAAAGTAGCCAAGATAGAAAGAAGTACACCGAATATTCCTACTTTAGAAATAAATTTAAATTCTAAAGCTAAAAAACATAAAACAACACTAACTAATACAATTAAAGCTGGAGAGTTTAAAAATAATAAAGAGATGATCACTAAAAGTGATGAGATTAATTTACTGATGATATTTACTTCATAAAGAAGAGAATCTTTTTTAAACATGTTTATACACATCCTTTATTAAATCTCTAATATCTTTATGAAAAGATAATTTAACATTTTTCTCTCTAGCTTTAGCAGTAAAAGCAATTAAATCTGGGATTTCGATATCGTTATATACGAGGAAATCGACATCTTGATAGATTTTTTCAGTCTCATCAGCGGCAATAATTCTAGTTTTTTTAATGACTACTAGGTCATCGGTTAATTCGTATAGAATATTACTATCATTACTAGCGATAATCACGGTTTTATGATAGCGTTCTTTCAATAGTTTGATTAGCTTAATTAACTTCTTTTTATTTGTGTAATCTAGTTCGACAAATGGTTCATCAAAGATAACGATATTAGGATTATACAATAAGCTGATCGCTACTTGAATTAATTTCTGTTCACCTGTAGATAATTTAAAGATATCTTTTTCTAAATATTTTTCATTTAGACCGACAATTTGAAGCGAGTCTTTCATCTTTTTAATGATGTTTCTACTTTTATAATTTAAACGTCCAACAAGAAACTCCATCTCTTCTTTTACAGTAGCCGTAAAGAACTGTTCTTCTGGGTTTTGACGGATTAAACAGACAGTTCGTCTTAGTTCGATTAAATTATCATCATTGATTTCTTGATTCCCAATTTTAATTTCTCCATAGCTAGGAAAAGTAATCGAATTAATTAATTCAATTAATAGTGTCTTATTATCCCCAGTTATCCCTGTAATCATATTGTTTCTAATCTTTAGATTTACTTTTTCTAGGATTTTTCTATTTTTATAGCGGTAGCCCACGTTTTTAAAGATTATTTCCATAACGTATCCACCATCCTATCCATATCGGTAATCTCATCATCTAGTAATTCATAAAATTCTAATTTCAAAGATAAATCGATCATAAACGGTAATTCTAGTCCGATACGATTTAGAATTTTTTCTTCACGTAGAACACTACTTGGTTTACCTTCCATGATAATTTCTCCATTATTTAATACGTAAGTATAGTCACTAGAAATAATTTCATTGAGATTCGTCGTTGTTAAGATTACCGTTAATTTATCCCGTTCGATTCTTTCATTTAAGATTTTTTGTATTTTTTGTTTCGTCTTTTTATTCATCATCGAAAACGCATTATCTAAAAGTAATACCTTAGGTTCATGTAGAAGCGCAATGGCAATTAATAATTCTTGTTTTTCAGAGTTAGTCAAATTCTCGATTTTACGATCTAGAAATTTCGTAATTCCGAACTCTTTGGCTATTTCTAATATCTTTTCTTCAATCTTAGGTACTGGGATATTTAAATTTTCTAAAGGGAAGGCCATCTCTTTATAGACATTATCGAATAAAAATTTATTGTCTACACCAGAAAATACCACGCCAAAAAATCTAGAATTATCATGGATTCTAGCGTGATTTACATAAGCATATCCAGCAACAATCGAATCTTTACTATTTAGGATACCGCAAATTAATTTCATTAGTGTTGTTTTACCACTTTTATTGTTTCCGATGATGGTAATATATTTGCCCTCTTCTATTTCTAGCGATAGCCCATGAAATAACGGTTTTTCTGGATAGCTAAAGGTAAGATTATTGATTTCTAATATCTTAGACATTAGCCCCACCTCAATCGCTTAACTATTATACTAAAAGTGTTCAGAAAATTCAAGAAAAAATCATATTAGATGCTCTTTTCGTTACAGGTTTAATTGAGATACACCTCGTTAGCGGATAATATGGATTTTTAGATAGAAAAACTACATAATAGAATTTTTATCTACTATGTAGTTAGGTTATTCTGCTTTTTGTTTTTTCTTTTGAATTCGATAAGCAAATGCCATTAACGTTTTATCTGATAGAAAGCGACCAAAGAATTTTACACATTTCATTTTGAAGCCAGGTACGATTAACATTTTATTCTTTAACATCTGATCGATCGCATAGCGACTAACTTCTTCAGCGGATTTTGGTTTTACCGCGAAAGATACGCCAGCTACTTGGTTAAAGTTCGTATCGACTGGTCCTGGGCATAGGCAGGAAATATGTACATTGGAATTTTCTTTCTTTAGTTCATAATATATCGCTTCTGTCAGACGTAATACATAAGCTTTTGTACTATAATACGTCGCCATCAAAGGTCCAGGTTGAAAAGCAGCAGTTGATGCGACATTAAGAATATATCCTTTATCTTTTTTCTTCATATCTTTTAAGAACATCTTAGTTAACATATGAACGGTTTTAATATTTAGATCGATCATCTCTAACTCTGTTGTTAATTCAGTTTCGGTAAAGGTTCCAAAAGTGCCAAAGCCGGCATTATTAATTAGGATATCGATATTTTCATTTTTGGTTAGAACATAAAGCGACTTAATATTAGATTCTAACATTAAATCCATCACAATAATTTTTGGTTTCTTGCTCAATGTAGAAGCTAGCTGTTCTAGTTTCTCTTTGCTTCTTGCAACAATAATCAACTCATACCCTAAGTGATCTAGATACTTTGCCATTTCTCTGCCGATTCCTGAAGATGCTCCTGTAACTAATGCCTTCATATTATACCACCTATTTTTATTATACCACTGGTTTATGTATTTTTGAAACAGTTTTTATATAGAAAATTAGTCTTCTTTTCGTATTAATCGCTTATTTAAAAATTTGCCAATTCCATCTTCATTGTTTGTTAGTGTGATATCTTTAGCTACTTCTTTCACCTCAGGTAAGGCATTTCCCATAGCAACACTATAGACATTGGAATTCATTACTTCTAAATCATTTAGTCCATCCCCAAAGTAGAGAATTTCTGTTTCTTTTATTCCATTTTCAGTAGCGTAATCCAACAATGTAGTGAATTTGCTTATTCCTTTGGGATTAATGACGAGCCAGCCTGATTTATCTTCTGATCCTTGCATGAGGAAGCAATTTAAGTCAGGGTACTTTTCTTTTATTTTATCCCGATAATTCTTTAGCTTTGTATCCTCTTGGAAGTAGACATTCATTCTCATAATGGTTTCTGTTACTTCGTCTAAAGAGTCAATATCGATAATGAATGGTTTATTGGCATTACTCTTTTGTTTGTAGATATAGTAAGCCTTATTCGTACAGAAATCTATTTTCTCACAAAATGGCTCTACCTCTTCTTTTATTTCTTGTACGAGTGGCAAGGAAATCTCTCCTTTAATTTGGATAGATGAATTTTCACAATGATAAATACACCCTCCATTGTTTAAAATAATGTCATCAAATAATTCTGTTTCGCAAGCATTTTCTAGACTAGTTAATATTCTAGCGGTTACTGCCACTACTTTATAGCCTAATTCTCTACACTTGTGTAACACTTCTTTAGTAAGTGGTATTACTGTTTTCTCATCCGTTAATAGTGTCCCATCTAAGTCCATCGCAATTATTTTAATATCCATTTTATATCCCACCATTTCACTATCTATCTTATCATATTTTTATCCAAAAAAAGAAGTCCTTCAAGAGAACTTAAAGAACTTACTATTTTACTAATTCTAAAATTACCATTAAGGCGTCGTCGCCTCTTCTTTCAGTCAATTTAACGATTCTTGTATACCCACCATTTCTTTCTTGATAACGAGGGGCTAATTCGTCGAATACTTTCTTGACTGCTTCAGTATCGTTATGAAGAAATGCTAAAGCTTTTCTTCTAGCTACTAAACTACCATCTTTTCCATAAGAGATCATTTTGTCTACGAATTTACGTACTTCTTTTGCGCGTGTCTCTGTCGTTGTGATTCTCTCATTCATGATAACATCTTTAGTTTGATTGGCTAATAAGCTTCTTCTATGTTTGTTATCACGGCCTAATTTTCGGTATGCCATAATCTATCCTCCTTACTAATTAGTCATTATCGCGAAGTATTAATCCTAAATCTCTTACTTTATCTAATACTTCTTTTAGGGATTTCTTTCCTAAATTACGAATTTTCATCATGTCAGCTTCTGATTTGTTGACTAAATCTTGAAGCGTATGAATACCAGCTCGTTTTAAACAATTATAAGCACGAACTGAGAAGTCTAAATCTTCGATTGTTGTTTCTAAAGCTTTTACTTTAGGATCTTCTGTTTTCTCGATCATTAAACCTGTTACATCGGCAATATTACTTAAATCGGTTAATAGTTGGAAATGTTCGATTAAGATACGAGAAGCTAAAGCAATTGCTTCTTCTGGCTTCATAGAACCATTTGTCCACACTTCTAGAACTAATTTATCATAACTTTCATCTTGTCCTACTCTGGCAGGTTGTACTTCGTATGATACTCTTTCAATTGGAGAATACAATGAATCGATAGCGATAGTACCAACTTTCTTGTCAGTTAAAAGCTTTTTATTATCATCACTTTTTACATATCCTCTACCATTTCCCACTGTCATTTCCATTACTAAACTGCCACCCTTAGCAATATTAGCAATTACTTTATCAGGATTTAGAATTTCGATATCTGCATCTTTTTCGATATCTCCAGCTGTAACTGGACCTTCTTTATTCACATTTAAGTGAAGTACTTTATTTTCTTTCGTATGATTTTTAATGACGATATCTTTTAAATTTAACACAATCAAAGAAACATCTTCGATTACGCCATCGATCGTTTGAAATTCATGAGAAACACCTTCGATTTTTACACTTGTGATCGCACTACCTGGTAGTGAAGATAACATTACTCTACGTAGAGCATTACCAAGTGTAGTTCCAAATCCTCTCTCTAGTGGTTCTAGTTCAAATTTTCCATAAAAATTACTTTCTACATAATCAGTAATTTTGTATACTGGTTTTTCAAATTGTAACATGAAACTTTCCTCCTTTTTCATTACCCACGTGGGCGTTTTGGTGGACGACATCCATTATGTGGAATTGGTGTTACATCAGAAATTGAAGTAACTTCTAATCCCGCTGTCTGTAATGAACGAATAGCTGTTTCACGTCCAGGACCCATACCCTTTACGAATATCTCTACTTTACGCATTCCAATATCGTAAGCAGCTTTTCCTGCAGCCTCTGCTGCCATACCTGCTGCGAATGGTGTAGATTTTTTGCTACCTTTGAAACCGATAGCACCACTACTAGCCCAGCTAATTGCATTACCATCTTTATCGGTAATGGTTACAATTGTATTATTGAATGTGGAATGAATATGAGCTACTCCTTCAGGTACATTCTTTTTGACTTTTCTTTTTCTTGTTTTATATGCCATAAGTCTGACCTCCATTTCTAACTATTTTATTTCTTTTTATTTGCGATTGTTTTTGGTTTTCCTTTACGAGTACGTGCATTTCTACTAGTTCTTTGTCCTCTTACTGGTAGACCTCTTTTATGCATTCTACCTTGGTAAGAATTAATCTCCATCTTCGTTTTGATGTTCATGTTTACTTCACGACGAAGATCACCTTCTGTTGTATATTTGTTTACTTCTTCACGTAAGCGTACTAATTCTTCATTGTCCAAGTCTTTTGCTTTTTTGCTAGGTTCTACTTTAGCGTCTTTACAAATTGTAAGTGCTAATCTTCTTCCTATTCCATAAATACTTGTCAATGCGATAGATACGTGTTTCTCGTTAGGTAGATCGATTCCTTTAATACGTGCCATACATACACCTCCTAATTATTATCCTTGTTTTTGTTTGTGCTTTGGATTTTCACAGATAATCATCACTTTACCTTTTCTTCTGATTACTCTGCACTTTGCACACATTGGTTTTACAGATGCTTTTACTTTCATTATAATCCCTCCTACTTTCTATAGGTTATCCGTCCATGTTTTGGGTCGTAAGGCGATAATTCGACTACTACGGTGTCACCTGGTAAAATGCGAATGTAGTTCATTCGGATTTTACCAGAAACATGGGCTTCTACAATGTGACCATTTTCTATTTGAACTTTAAACTTGCCACCTGGTATGATTTCTAGAACTTTTCCTTCTACTTCTATAATATCATCTTTAGCCATTCGATTTTCACTCTCCCGTCAAAATTTGATATCCATCTTCGGTTACCGCTACAGTATGTTCATAATGGGCCGAAGGTTTGCCATCGGCGGTTTCTACTGTCCAGTCATCATCGAGCATATATATATCTGCTGTTCCTAAATTTAACATCGGTTCAACGGCAATGACCATTCCTTTTTTTAGTAATGGACCTGTTCCCGCTTTCCCATAGTTAGGTACTTCTGGATCTTCATGAACATCTGTTCCCACACCATGACCGACTAGTTCTTTTACTACGCCAAGGTTGTGTTTTAACGCGTATTGTTCGATTGCATAACCAATATCCCCAACTCTATTACCAGGTTTTACTTGTTTTAGCCCTTCGAACAACGCCTTTTCTGTATGTTCCATTAAGTATTTTTTTTCTTCATCCACTTCGCCTACTGCATAAGTCCAAGCGGAATCTCCATGAAACCCTTTATAGCAAGCACCGATATCTATCGATATGATATCACCATTTTTTAATTTTGTCTTCCCAGGAATACCATGTACAACTTGATTATTAATACTCGTACAGACACTTCCAGGGAAACCGTCATACCCCTTAAAAGAAGGCGTTGCGTCTTTACTACGGATAAACTTTTCCGCAAGTCGATCAATTTCTTCCGTTGTAATTCCTTCTTTTAAGAACGGTTTTAGGTATTGATGAGTCTGATAAACAATATTACCAGCTTGCTTCATCAATTCGATTTCTCTATTACTTTTTATCGTAATCATTTAATCATCTCTTTTTCTATGATAGATGTAATTCGATGGAAGACTTCTTCTGCCTTTGCCATACTATCGATCGAATAAAGTTTATTCTGTTTACGATAGTATTCGATCAAAGGCTCAGTTTGTTTCTTGTATTCACGATACCTTATTTCAAATGATTTTTCGTTATCATCTTCTCTTTGGTATAACTCATGTCCACATTTATCACAAATAGACTCATTTTTTGGTTTTAACGAGGGTTCTGTAACATTGTAAATTGCACCGCAATTTTTACATAGTCTTCTGCCTGTTATTCTTTTTTTCAAACACTCTTCTGTTACATCTAACAAAAATACGGCATCGATTTTTTCACATCTTTCACTTAAGATATCATCGAGCGTTTGTGCTTGAAGAATATTTCTTGGAAACCCATCAAATAAGAACTGATGATTCTTCGTTTCTGCCATGTAATGATCAATTAATTGAAAGATGATTTCATCACTAACCAAATTCCCATTCGATAAGGTTTCTTTTACTTTCTGTCCTAATTCACTATCTTCACGAGCTACTTGACGAAGCAAGTCTCCTGTTGATAAGTGATTTAAATGATATTCATTTTCTAAAAATTTTGCTTGAGTTCCCTTCCCGGCAGCGGGAGGCGCTAATAGAATAATATTCATCGATTAATGTCTCCTATAGCTTTTACGATAACTTCTAGTCACAAGGCTTCCTTCAAGTTGTTTATATGTCTCTAGTGCAACACCAACGACGATTAGAAGTCCAGTACCACCTATTGTTACACTAGCTGGTACAGAGATTTTGTCTGATAGATTAACTAATGCTGTGAAAATAATAGGTAAGATAGCTATGATCACTAAGAAAAGTGAACCAACTACTGTTAATCTAGACAAAACTTTACTGACATAATTTTCTGTTTCCTTACCTGGTCTAATACCTGGAATATAACCACCATTTTGTTGTAAGTTCTTAGATAATTCTTCTGGTTTAATTTGGATAAATGTATAGAAATATCCAAAGAAGAAAATTAAGAATATATAAAGGATAAGTCCTACTGGTGTTGAATAAGATAAGTAACTATTACAGAAATTGATGAATCCTTGGTTGCCACTAAATTGAGCAATTGTTGTCGGAATTGCTAGAAAACTAGTAGCAAAGATGACAGGTACAACGCCAGCTGAGTTAATTTTGATTGGCATGTAACTCTGTGGATTCCCGTAACCACTTGATGTTTTATTGGCATATTGAATAGGAATTTTACGATCTGCTTCTTGTACCCAAATAACGCCGATGATAATGATGAAATATACAATGATGAAGAGTACAAATAAAGCGATTCCTAAAGCTAACGCTAAATCTGAGTTCGTAACTAATCCCTGAAATGCTTGAATAAACATTGTTGGTAGCTCTTTGATAATACCGGCCATAATGATTAAACTCATACCATTACCAATACCCTTCTTGGTAATTCTATCTCCTAACCAAAGAGTAAAGGCAGTACCTGCTGTCAATATGGTGGCAATATATAAATGATCTAAAGCACTAGATGCATTGAAGAATGCAAAGGAAAAAGCAAATCCTTCAATGAAGGCGAATATGATTCCCATATATCTAGTAATTTGATTGATTTTTTGTCTTCCAACTGGTCCTTGTTTGTTTAGTTCACTAAAGTAAGGAACAATGTCCAACTGTAATAATTGCATGATGATGGATGCTGAGATATAAGGCATTACACCTAACGCAAAAATTGAAAAATTACGTAAAGATCCACCACCCATAACATTGATCAAATCTAGAAATCCTAAATTACTGGTGATTTCTGGTGTTCCTGGAACTCGAATCGAAGTTCCAATCACGAAGATCATTAAGGCAACCAACGTAAAACCGATTCTTTTTCGTAAATCTTTATTCGTCGGTGCAAATAATTGTTTCAAAGTTTGAAACATATTAGATCACCTCGGCTTTACTTCCTGACTTTTCGATTTTTACTAGTGCACTAGCGGAAAATTTATTCGCTTGAATAGTAAGCTTTTTCGTTAATTCTCCTGTTCCTAGTACTTTAATTCCGTCTAATTGATTTTTGATTAATCCTACTTCTTTTAGTAAAGCAGGAGTTACTACTGTACCATCTTCAAAGCGATTAAGATCGTCTAAGTTGATTACTGCATATTCTACTTTGAATTTTGCGTTTGTAAATCCACGTTTTGGAAGACGTCTGTATAATGGTAATTGTCCACCTTCGAACACAGCACCTTTTCCGCCTCCACTACGGGCTTTTTGTCCTTTTTGTCCTTTTCCTGATGTTTTTCCTAAACCACTACCACGACCGCTACCTAGTCTTTTTTTCTTATGTGTAGCTCCTTCATTAGCTACTAATTCATGTAACTTCATTATCCGATAATCTCCTCTTCTGTTTTTCCTCTTAATTTTGCAACTTCTTCTATAGATTTTACAGATTTTAAGGCATTGATCGTAGCGGTTGCCATATTTAATTTGGTACGGCTTCCAAGTGATTTAGAAAGGATATCATGAACACCAGCAAGTTCTAATACGGCACGAACTGCACCACCTGCGATTACTCCTGTACCAGCTGCAGCAGGCTTTAGGAATACTTTAGCAGCACCATTTACACCGATTACTTCATGCTGAATTGTTCTGCCATCGACTAAAGGAATTCTAACGATACTCTTAGTAGCAGCTTGAATTGCTTTTTTGATCGCATCTGGTACTTCATTGGCTTTACCAACTCCTAAACCAACGCGACCTTTTCTATCCCCAACAACTACACAAGCTGAGAAGCGTCTTTTACGTCCACCTTTAGTTACTTTAGTGACAGACTTTACTTCGACAACTAATTCTTCTAGCTCTTTTTGTTTTGGGTCATTATTTCTATTTTGCATAATTTCCCTCCTATTAGAATTCTAATCCTTTTTCACGTGCAGCGGTAGCTAATGCTTCTACACGTCCATGATAAAGGTATCCACCTCTATCGAATACTACTTTAGTAATTCCGGCTTTTTTTGCTTCTAAAGCGATTTGTTCTCCTACTTTAGTAGCAGCTTCTTTATTGCCACCATTTTCTAATTTTAGACTTAATGATGAAGCACTTGCTAAAGTAATACCATTTTCATCATCGATGATTTGCGCAGAGATATTTTTATTTGAGCGGAAAACACATAATCTAGGTACTTCAGCAGTACCAACGATCTTATTTCTTACTCTTTCATGTCTTACTTTACGCATTTCATTGCGAGAAATTTTTTTGATCATAAGTAACTTCTCCCTTCTACTTATTTATTATTAAGCAGCTTTCTTTCCTTCTTTACGACGAACATGTTCATCTTTGTAACGGATACCTTTTCCTTTGTATGGTTCAGGTTCTCTTACTTTTCTGATTTTAGCTGCAAATTCACCTACTAACACTTTATCGATTCCACTTACGGTAATCTCTGTATTCGATGTTGCTTCTACTTGAATACCAGCTGGTATTTCAAGCTCAACTGGATGAGAATATCCAGCACTGATCACTAATGTAGATCCTTTTACATTGAAACGATAACCTACACCGATGATCTCTAATCCTTTTTTAAAGCCATGCATTACACCTTCGATCATGTTATGAATACGTGCATTCATTGTTCCATGCATTGCTTTTGTCGTTTTCTCATCGTTTGCTCTTAAAACAGAAACATTATTTCCTTCGATATTTACTGTAATTCCTTTTCCTAAAGCAAGTGATAATTCTCCTTTAGGTCCTTTAACATGAATGTTATTGTCTTCACTTGTTACAGTTACACCTTCAGGTACTACAATTATTCTATTTCCAATACGACTCATTATCTCGCACCTCCTTCGATTTTACCAAATATAAGCTAGTACTTCTCCACCTAGTGTTTGTTTACGAGCTTCTTTGTCGGTCATGATTCCACGTGATGTAGAAATAATCGCAATTCCTAACCCATTCAACACTTTTGGTACATCTTCTGCTTTTGCATAAACTCTTAATCCAGGTTTAGAAATTCTCTTTAATCCTGTGATTACTCGTTCTTTGTTTGGACCATATTTTAATGTGATAAGAATTGTACCTTGTACATTTTCATCTAATACTTTATAGTCCTTTATAAATCCCTCTTCTTTTAAAATTCTAGCAAGTTCTAATTTTAGTTTAGAAGCAGGCACTTTAACTTCCGTATAACGCATACTATTAGCATTACGAATTCTCGTAAGCATATCTGCGATTGTATCTGTTACTACAGCCATATTAATTAAATCCTCCTTCCCTACCAGCTTGATTTCTTCACACCTGGTATTTGTCCTTTGTTTGCTAATTCTCTAAAACAAATACGGCAGATTCCAAATTTGCTCATTACTGCATGAGGTCTACCACATCTTTCGCAACGTGTATATTCACGTACTTTGAATTTTTGTTTTCTATTAGCCTTTACTTTCATACTTTTCTTTGCCATAATATCCTCCTATTACTTTCTAAAAGGAATTCCAAGTTTATCTAACAAGTCATACGCTTCTTCATTTGTCTTCGCTGTTGTAACGAAAACGATATCCATACCACGTACTTTTGCGATATTATCATAATCGATCTCTGAGAAGATTAGTTGTTCTTTGATTCCTAATGTATAATTTCCTCTTCCATCGAACGCTTTAGGAGAAACTCCTCTGAAATCACGAACACGTGGTAGAGCGATAGAAATCAATTTATCGATAAAGTTATACATGTTTTCTCCACGTAATGTCACTTTACAACCGATTGATTGTCCTTCTCTTACTTTGAAACCAGCTATTGATTTCTTTGCTTTAGTAATGACTGGCTTTTGTCCTGCAATCATCTCTAGATCTTTAACAGCAGCATCGATTAATTTAGAATTGCTTGTCGCATCTCCAACACCGATATTAATTACTACTTTTTCTAATTTTGGCACTTCCATTATCGTTTTGTAGCCATTTTTCTCAATTAAACTTGGAACTACTTCATTAAGATATTTTTCTTTTAGGCGGTTCATATATTACCCTCCTTCCAATTAATCAATCTTCTCGTTTGATTTTTTAGAAATTCTACATTTTTTATTTGTTTTTTCATCGATCGTATAACCGATTCTAGTGGTCTTCTTTGTTTTTGGATCGATCAACATAACATTGGAAGCATCGATTGGTGCTTCTACTTCAAGAATTCCACCCGTCTCTTGACCGTTTCCTTTTTTATGTTTTTTAACAATATGAGCTCCTTCGACGATTACTCTGTTCTCATCTTTAAAAGTCTTTGTTATTTTTCCTTCGACACCTTTACTAGACCCGGCTATTACTCTTACTTTGTCTCCAACTTTAAGTTTCATAATATCCTCCTTTATAGCACTTCTTTAGCTAAAGATACTATTTTCATAAAATCTTTGTCACGAAGTTCTCTTGCTACTGGTCCAAAGACACGAGTTCCGATTGGACTCTTATCGTCTTTAATGATTACGCAAGCATTATCGTCGAATTTAATGTAACTTCCATCATCACGACGGATGCCTTGTTTACTTCTTACGATAACAGCTTTTACAACTTTTCCTTTTTTCACAGTTCCATTAGGTGTGGCATCTTTTACTGTACCAACAACTATGTCACCGATATTACCAGTTTTTACTTTGCTTCCCCCTAGTACACGAATAACTAATAGTTCTTTCGCACCAGAGTTATCAGCTACTTTTAAACGGCTTTCTTGCTGTAACATAAATTATTTCCTCCTTCACCTAAGAGTTATAGAATAACTGCTTCTTTTACGATTTCTGCTAAATAGAAGTGTTTTGTCTTAGAAACTGGTTTACATTCTACGATTCTAACGGTATCTCCTACTTTCGCTTTATTTGATTCATCATGAGCGGCATATTTTTTAGAATATTTTACTCTTTTGCCATACTTAGGATGTTTTTTATATGTCTCTACTTTGACAGTAATAGTCTTGTTGTTACAAGCACTTACTACTGTACCAACTAATTCTTTCTTAACTGATTCTCTCATGTAAACCCTCCTTAATTATTTTCCGATTCTTCACGCTCACGTAACACTGTTTTTAAACGAGCTACGTAATGTCTCAAATCTCTTATTCTTGAAGGTTTTTCTAAATTTCCTGTTGCTTGTTGTAATCTTAAATTAAATAATTCTTCTTTTGCTTCTTTGATCTTCGCAACGATTTCTTCAGTGGTTAGTTCTCTTATTTCTTTAACCTTCATTTATCTCACCACCATCTTCTTTTTTTACAAATTTTGTTTTAATTGGTAATTTATGAGAAGCTAAACGAAGTGCTTCACGAGCAGTAGCTTCGTCTACTCCAGCAATTTCGAACATGATCTTTCCTGTTTTAACAACAGCTACCCATGCTTCTACATTACCTTTACCTTTACCTTGACGTGTACCAATTGGTTTCTTCGTTAAAGGCATATGTGGGAAAATATTAATCCATACTTTTCCACCACGTTTCATATAACGTGTCATTGCAATACGTGCTGCTTCGATTTGGTTTGAAGTAATCCAAGCACCTTCTTTTGCCATTAATCCATATTCACCTTTATCTAATGTTGTATTTCCCTTAGCATGACCTTCGTAAGGTAATCTATGAACACGACGATACTTTGTTCTAGATGGAATTAACATGATTAATTACCTCCTTTAGCCTTTTTTGAAGGAAGAATTTCACCCTTGTAGATCCATACCTTAACACCGATTTTTCCAAATGTTGTATCTGCTTCAGCAGTTGCATAATCGATATCGGCACGAAGTGTATGTAGAGGAATAGTTCCTTCTGTATATCCTTCGCTACGAGCCATATCAGCGCCACCAAGACGTCCTGATACTAAAGTTTTAATTCCTTTAGCGCCTGACTTCATAGCATTTCTAATTGCTCTTTTTTGTGCCATTCTGAACGATGCACGATTTTCGATTTGATTAGCAATAGAGTTTGCTACAATCTGTGCATTGATATCTGGCTTTTTGATATCGACGATAGAAATTTGTACTTCTTCGCCAATTTCTTTTGAAATTTCTTTCTTTAACTTTTCGATTGCTTCGCCACCACGACCAATGATAACACCAGGTTTAGCCGTATGAACAACAATCTCTGTTCTCTTAGAATTTCTCTCTACTTGTACTTTAGAAACAGCTGCGTCTTTAAGATTCTTAGCAAAGTATTCACGAATTTTGATATCGTTATTTAAAAACTTTGCATAGTCTTTTTTGTTCGCATACCATTTTGAGTCCCAGTCTTTGTTTATTCCAAGTCTAAGTCCATTAGGATTTACCTTTTGACCCATTATATAACCCTCCTTATTAGATTATCTCGTTGCCACAACGATGACGATGTGACTTGTTCTTTTATCCTTATGTCCAATATGACTACGTGAGTCAAACATATGACGTTTCATAACTGGACCAGCATCTACTCTTGCCTCTTTTACATAAAGTTCATCTTGGTTTGCACCATTATTGTTGACTGCGTTACTGATTGCAGAAACTAATACTTTCTTTGTAAGGCGAGCAGGCTTTTTATTCATGTTATTTAAAATAACTAAGGCATCATTTACCTGTTTACCACGAATTAAATCTACGACTAAACGAGCTTTAATTGGTGATACTCTAAGAGTTTTTGCGATTGCTCTTGCTTCCATATTTCTCTCCTCCTAGTCACTATTTCTTTTTATTGTCGCCGTGTCCACCAAACTTACGCGTAGGTGCGAATTCACCAAGTTTATGTCCTACCATATCTTCAGTTACATAAACTGGAATAAATTCTTTTCCATTATGTACTGCGAATGTATGTCCAATAAATGCAGGATAGATAGTTGAACGACGTGACCAAGTTTTAATGACTTCTTTTTTTCCGGTTTCATTTAACTTATTAACCTTATCTAATAATCTTTCAAAAACATAAGGTTTCTTCTTTGAACTTCTAGCCATTTTTCTAATCTTCCTTTCCTATTTACTATTACGACGACGTACGATAAATTTATCAGACGCTTTTTTCTTACGTGTTTTGTAACCAAGTGCTGGTTTACCCCAAGGAGTAACTGGGCCTTTACGACCGATTGGTGCACGTCCTTCACCACCACCATGTGGGTGATCATTAGGGTTCATTACACTACCACGAACTGTTGGACGAATACCTAAATGACGAGTACGTCCTGCTTTTCCTAATCTAACTAATCCTTTATCTTCGTTACCAACTTCACCGATCGTTGCATAACAAGTACCAAGAATTAATCTTTGTTCACCACTTGAAAGTCTTACCATTACGTAATTACCTTCACGTCCTAGGATTTGTGCTGAAGCTCCTGCTGAACGAGCAAGTTCTCCTCCCTTACCAGGACGAAGTTCGATATTGTGAATCATCGTACCTACTGGAATATTCATAAGCGGTAGAGCGTTTCCTACTTTGATGTCTGCGTTTTCTCCGCTAACGATTTTATCTCCTACTTTCAAACTTTTTGGAGCGATGATATATCTCTTTTCACCATCTGAATAATTAATTAAGGCAATATTTGCCGTTCTGTTTGGATCGTATTCGATACTAGCAACGGTACCTGGAATATCACGTTTATTACGTTTAAAATCAATAATACGATATTTTCTCTTAGCTCCGCCACCTTGATGTCTAACGGTAATTCTACCTTGATTGTTACGACCACCATTTTTCTTTAAGCTAACTACTAGACTTTTTTCTGGAGTAGACTTTGTAATTTCTTCATTTACTAAAGTACTTCTCTTTCTTTGCCCCGGTGTAATCGGCTTGTAGTTTCTTACTGACATGAGTAACCCTCCTTCTAATTAAGTTCGATTGATTGACCTTCTGCTAAAGTGACAATCGCTTTTTTCGTGCGATTTGTCAACCCAGTATAACGACCAACTCTTCTTTTTTTTGGTTTAACATTAATTGTACGAATTTCTTCTACTTTTACCTTGAAGATTTTTTCAATTGCTTGTTTGATTTCGGTTTTATTTGCTCTTGAATCTACTTTAAATACGTATTGATTCTTCATTTGAGCTAAACTACCGGCTTTCTCGGTAATGACTGGCGCTTTGATAATCTCTAAGTATTTAGTATCCATTACTTAAGCACCTCCTCGATTTTTTTCATTGTCTCTTTTGTCGTTAAGATAACGTTAGTATTTACTAAGTCTAAGACGTTCATTTCTGTAGGTTCGATTACCATAATATTTGGTAAGTTTCTAGATGCAAGAATTAGGTTCTCGTCTAATTCGTTAACGATGATTAATACTTTTTTATCATTTAATTCTAAATCACTTAGTACTTGAATCATTTCTTTTGTCTTAGGTGTATTTAAAACTAACTCGTCTACTGCGATAATATTTTTTTCGTTATATAAATTTAAGAAAGCAGTTTGTAATGCTAATCTTCTTTCTTTACGATTTTGTTTTTTAGAATAATCTCTAGGAACTGGTGTACCATATCTTCCACCGCCTACCCATTGTACTGCACGGATAGATCCTTGACGAGCATGTCCTGTTCCTTTTTGACGCCATGGTTTTCTTCCACCGCCACGTACTTCACTACGATTTTTTGTTGAGTGAGTTCCTTGCCTTAATGATGCTTGAGCTAAGATGATTGCGTCATATAAGACTTTTTCATTAGGTTCGATCGCAAGTAACTCTTTATTTAATTTAACGTCCTTTAGTTTTTCCATCTTTAATTCCTCCTTATCTATCACATTACTCTTTACTTATTTTATTTGTGATGATTATTCGTTAACTTCGGTTTCTTCAGTTTCTACTTCATCTACTGCTTCTTGAGCTTCAATCTCAGCTTCTTGTTGTTCAGTAGTAGGATCTTCGTAAGTGATTAGTTCTTCACTATCGTTTACTTTTTCTCCTTTTTTTACTGAAGTTTTAATCATAACTAAAGATTTTTTAGGACCTGGAACGTTACCTTTTACTAAAATAACATTGTTTTCTAAGTCAACGTCAACGATTTCAAGGTTTTGGATTGTTGTTGTTTCGTTACCCATATGACCTGGAAGTTTCTTTCCTTTTAGAACGTGCATTGGTAACATTGTACCTAATGAACCAACACCTCTATGGTATTGACTACCATGTCCCATAGGTCCACGAGATTGATTATGTCTCTTGATAACACCTTGGAAACCTTTTCCTTTACTTACTCCTGTTACGTCGACTACTTCTCCTTTTGTGAAGATATCGGCTTTGATTTCTTGACCTAGTTCATAATCACTAGTATTTACTCCCCTAATTTCTCTTAAGAAGCGCTTAGGCTCGGTATTTGCTTTGTTTGTATGACCCATTTTTGCTTTGTTACTAGCTTTTGGTTTAACTGTTTCGTAACCTAATTGGATAGCGTCATAACCTTCGTTTGCTACTGTTTTGATTTGAGTAACTACATTAGGTTTTACTTCGATTACGGTAACAGGGATTAATTTTCCTGAAGTAGTAAATACTTGAGTCATTCCTACTTTTGTACCTAAGATTCCTTTCATACTTTTTTCCTCCTATAATTATTGTTCTACTTTGATTTTAATATCAACACCGCTTGGCAAATCTAAATGCGTTAATGCATCGATTGTTTCCTTGCTTGGGTTCTTGACATCAATAAGTCTTTTGTGTGTACGCATTTCGAATTGTTCACGACTATCTTTATATTTGTGAACAGCTCTTAAAACGGTAAACTTTTCGATCTTAGTTGGTAATGGAACTGGTCCACTAATTTCTCCACCTGATCTTGTGACCGTTTCTACTATTTTTTTTGCAGCACTATCTAGAATTCTATGATCATATGCTTGTAAGTTGATGCGAACATTTCCTTTTGACATTTTGAATCCTCCCTTCGCCTATATCTAGTATAGACATGCTCCGTGTAAATAACCTGATTCCAGTTAACAACTTAACCCGGTGTATCAGCAACCTTACACATCTAAGCAGCCACACGCCTAAGATTATAGCATGGGTCCTCCTAAAAAGCAAGCACTTTTTGAAGAAATTTGTTTGTTTTTCAAGGACTTTTGTCTTTTTGACACAAATAGAGTTTTTTTCTTAAGAAAAGAAGTAGTAGTTTTCCTCTTTTTCAATAGCTAGAAATTATTTCCTTTTTGTTATTCGAAGTTTCCGAGTAAGCATTAATTAATTTGGCTATATATATAATAAGGATAGAAAAAAACAAATAGAACTATTTCTAGCCCTATTTGTTTATTATTTGGAAAGCAAACTTTCTCCTGTCATCTCCTGAGGAATTTCTAAATTCATAATTTCTAGAATTGTTGGCGCAATATCGCCTAGTTTTCCATCATGAGGAACATAATCAGGATTACAGATGATAAATGGTACTTTATTGGTCGTATGAGAAGTAATGACATTGTCGTTTTCATCGATCATAAGCTCACAATTTCCGTGGTCAGCAGTTACAATGAGTAGGCCTCCTAATTCTTGAATCTTCGCATAGATTCTTCCTAAGTTCTCATCTACTGCTTCTACTGCTTTAATTGCTGCTTCTAAATTCCCGGTATGCCCTACCATATCACAGTTCGCAAAATTCAAGATAATCACATCGTAATTTGCCATAACTTCTTCTAGTTTATCACCAATTTCATAGGCAGACATTTCTGGTGCCATATCGTAGGTTGCTACATCTTTTCTAGGTACGATAATTTTATCTGTACCTGGTAAATCTAATTCTTCACCACCATCAAAGAAGTAAGTAACGTGTGGATATTTGCTTGCTTCAGCGATACGTAATACTTTTTTCCCACATTTTGATAAATATACCCCTAAAGAATTAGGTACAGTCACATGGGAATAAGCATTAGTACAAATAATTGTTTTTTCTACTGGCATCATAGTAACTAACTTGATATTCTTGAACTTTACGGTATCAAATTCTTTAAAATCTGGATTCGTAATTGCCGTAAATGTTTGCGTTGCGCGATCTGGTCTAAAATTAGCGAAGATCAAGCCATCATTTTCTTCAAGGTTACTATTTTCATCTAGAATAGCTGGTTCAATAAATTCATCGAAGATCTTCTTTTGATACTCTTTTTCAATATAGGTATGATAATCTTTAATGACTGGAGCTTCTTTTTTGACAAGTAATTTATAATAACGCTCCGTTAAGTTCCACATTCTTTCTCTATCCATCGAATAGTAACGGCCAGAAACATCGGCGATACTTCCTAAATTTAGTTCATTAATTTTGGCTTGTAATTGATCTAAGTACTGACAAGCAACATCAGGAAGTGTGTCTCTTCCGTCTAGAAAAGCATGGACATAAACGCGCTTTACTCCTTCTCTTTTGGCCATATCAAGCAAAGCTAAAATATGATTAATGTGAGAATGAATTCCACCATCACTTAATAGTCCAAAAATGTGTAGTTTGGAATCATTTTCATTGACATGAGCCATTACTTTTTTCAACTCTTCATTGTCAAAGAATTTTCCTTCCCGAATTTCTTTGGAAATTAACTCTAAAGGTTGGTAGACAATTCTACCGCCACCAATATTTAAATGGCCTACTTCAGAATTTCCCATCTGTCCAGCAGGTAGACCTACTTGTTCACCACTCGCTTCTAGCTTGCTGTGGGGATAAGTATTCCATAAAAAATCAAAAGTAGGTTTACTAGCTAGTTTAGCTGCATTCCCTTTAGTTTCTTCTCTTAATCCAAAACCATCAATAATGGTTAATAATATTGGTTTCATTTTCATCCTTCTTTCTGTTTTTGTCGTTTTGTTTCTATTTTTCATTATTTTCTATATTTCTTTTAAATACATCGGTACCTTTAGCTTGAAAGCCTAATTTTTGATAAATGTGACGAGCAATTTCTCTTTTCGGATTAGATGTTAATTCTAAGTAGCTAATAGCCTCTACTTTTGCCTTTTGAATTACGTACTCCATTAACTTAGTCGCAATTTTTTGCCCGCGATAGGAGGAATCAACAACTACATAATCGATTACATATTTATAAACCAGTTTTAGTGGCTCGTAGCTTTTTGTCACTAACAAAGTACCTACTACTTTTTTCTCCTCTGATACCATACCGAGAAAGAAGCATTCTTCTGGTAGATGAGAAATGATTTCTTCCTCTTTCTCTTCTTCTACGATATTAAATTCCGTTCGTATCAAGGCTAAACAAGAAGCAATTTCCATTTTATTCTCAACATGAAATTCTTTTAACTCCATTAGTTATTGTCCTTTAAACAGAATGATGCATATATCGGAATATATTTTACGTTCTTTTTGAGTCCAAAATTATCTTCTGTTATTCTAATTGCTTCATTAATATTAAATCTACTCATGAATAAAGATAAGGATTTTGCTTTAGAAACATTTTTATTCACAATTTCTACCGGAATAATCTTTCCACTTCGTGTTTGAATGACGAATGGTACCTCTGCTTTTCCTTCTGATTGATAATAATATAGATTGTAGCCACTACTCATGATCGCATTCGCTACACTATTTTCGTATAAAATATACTTCAAATTATCATCAGAAAGTAATTTTATTTTGGATAAATGCATCATCATATAGAGAATACCTGTGTCATTTAGATATAATTTAAAGCTTTCCACATCTTTACACTTACTAAGTGGTGGAGTCACTTCAGTTACCTTGTGGCATTTATATACAATTCCGGTTAGAGATAAATACTCCAATGCTTTCTCATAGTCTTTACTTCTACCACCGGTACGCATCAATCCATACTGGAATTTTCGATTTGGCTTGAGTAGTTGGTAAGGAACAATGTTCAATACTTCGTTAGCTCTAACGATATCAATCGTATTTTCTATTTCTAAAAGTTCTTTTTTGTAACAATCTAGTATCTTTTCCTGAATCATTTTTAATTTTAAATCAGACTCCCCATTTAAATGGGCTTGTACTACTTCTGGCATTCCACCAGTTACTAAATATTCTTCATAATAATCCAAAGCCAATTGGTGGAAAGGCATCGGTTTATTATTCCGATATGAAGTTTTGATAAATTCGATCAATTCTAAATTATTAACCGCTCTTAGATATTCTTCAAAGTCCATAGCAAACATGTATTTATACTGTAATTCTTCCCCTTTAAAAACAGGTAGTTTTTCTTTATGAGAAGTAATCATAATGATGTGGTAATCATTTTGTTCCTTGCCGAACTTCTTTACCCCTTTAACGATTTCCTCATCACTTACATTATCGATAATCACTAGGGTATCTGTTTTTAAAATAGGCTCTCCTACTAATAAAGATAGCTTAGCGATTATTTTGTCGATTGTCCGCTCTTTTTTCATAATGGTCAGTAACGGGATATTATTGTCACTATTGATATAAGCTACTGTCTTATACTCTTTCTCGCCAAATTCGATTACACTATAGGTTTTTCCAATCTGTTTATTTCCATATAGTAATAAAGGTTTTCTACTGACTTCTTTTTTCCATTTAAGAAGATCTGCTGTTATTTTTCGTTCCATAAATCGCATCCTCCTTACATTATTTCATATTTACATTATAATTCAAATTAGTTTTATCGTCAATTCATGGGTAGTTTTTTCTACCAATTTTTTCTAGTTTTTAGTGTTTTCAGTTCAACTTTATCTTTTTTTAAAAGAAGAAATTTGGTTCTTTTGTAGAGACTTTTCTTACTTAGGCTTTGACCAGACTAAGTATTTGTAGTTGTGTTGGTTTGTTTAACTTGTGTAAATATTGGAAAATGGTCATAGAAAAAGGTGTAGCTTAATGGTTACACCTTTTATTTACAATAATCTTTTTGAAATTCTAACCGTAGTTTATCGGCAACTGTCACAATAAATTCAGAATTTGTTGGCTTAGCTTTATCGATATCGACACTATGACCAAAGATTTCTTCCATTAAGTCCCAATCTCCACGATTCCAACTTACTTCAATCGCATGACGAATTGCTCTTTCGACACGGGAAACGGTCGTATTAAATTTTTTTGCAATATCTGGGTATAGTTCCTTAGTGATGCCGCCAATGACTTCTGGTCGTTCATAGAGAATAGATATTCCTTCTCTGATATATTGATATCCCTTAATGTGGGATGGTATTCCTAATTCATGTAATATTTTGGTAATCGAAATTTGTAAATTATTATGGTAGATATCGATTGAGGCATTCGTATATATTTTGCTGTCCGCACAGTCCTCGATTCTTCTTTCTAGATCAGATAATTCAAATGGTTTTAAGATGAAGTAGTTGATTCCATACTCAGAAACTCTTCTAATCATCTCTTGTGCATTATAAGAAGTTAATACAATTACCTTCTTATCAATCTGTTCTTTTCTCATACTTTCTAGAATAGATAAACCATCTTTTTTCGGCATAATCAAGTCTAAGATGATGACATCGTAATCACTTTGTCTGGTCTTGATTAATTCTAAGCCTCTTTCTCCATCGTTTGCTTCTAATACTACTTCGATACTAGCGTGATCTTTAAAGTACTCCTTAATCATGCTTACTAGGTCGATGTTATCATCGATCATCAGTACTCTGACTTTATTCATATTTTCTCCTTTCGTACTCCACGCAAGTATTATTATACACTATATTTTTACAAATAGATACAGAGAATATTGTAAGCTTTTGTCAAATGCTGTCGAGTATGAAAAAAAATTCGCATAGTTCCCCGTTTTATTGGGACATTATTATGGAAAAAAGAAAAAGAATCACTCATTTTAGCGATTCTTCGATAAAGCTTGGGAAGCCATAGCAACAATCAACAAAACCATAACCAATATCATGATCCATAGAAGTGGATTATCATAATGGTTTTCGATAAACTTTTCTATCTCGTTGAACGTTCGATCTAACCAATCAATTACTGCATTACCTATCATACTTCTTCCTCCGTCTTTTCTATTATTACTTTTAATTTCTCAATATCTAAGCTTGTCCCACCAATCAAGTATCCGTCTATATTAGAAACAGTACTTAATTCATCGATATTACTGACAGATACGCTACCTCCGTACAAGACTGGGCAACTAACTTGATATTTTTTCTGAATATAATCTTTTATCCACTCTGTGATTGTAGTAATCTCTTCTGGGGTTGGAATTTTACCGGTTCCAATTGCCCAAATCGGTTCATAGGCAATGATGAGTCGTTCTAGATTTGATTGTTGGAGAAAAGCACTGTCGATTTCAGCCATCAGAATCTCTTCTCTTTGAGGAATTTCTTCTTCTTTTTCCCCTATACATAAAATAGGTATCATATCATTTTCTAGAACAAGCTTTATCTTTTGATGAATCATTTCTTCACTTTCATTTAAGATATTTCTTCGCTCTGAATGGCCAATAATGACATAGCTTACATTTAGTGATTTTAACTGCTCAACAGCAACTTCTCCAGTTAGAGCTCCCATCTTGCGATCAGCTACATTCTGGACTCCTAATTCGTAATTTTCTTGATTCTGAAAATATGGTAGGTAAATATTACTAGGGCAGAAAACAAGTTTGTTGGTCGATTTTAACGAAGAAATTTGACTAACGTAATTTTCTATTTCTTCTTTTGTTAGATTCATTTTATGGTTACTTACTATCCATTTCATCCTTATCACCTTTTATTTTATCTACTAATTTACCGATCACTCCTAAACGATTTGCCTTATGTTCTATCGCATATTTGTAGACATCTAATACGGATTCCGCAAAATATTTAGAACTGTAACGTTCAGAATTAATTCTGGCTTGTTTAGAGAGTTTTCTTACTTGTTTATCATCATTATACAATTCTTTAATAATTTCTTTACATTCTTTTTTAGTATTAAAAATTCTACCATTTAATCCATCGATTACTGTATTGGCGAAACTTTCATCATCAATACAAATCGGTGTGACTTCTGATGCCATCGCTTCAATTACTGTTAACCCTTGAGTCTCTGAATGAGAAGCCGTTAAAAAAATGTTTGCCAAATGATAGTAGTATGGCATTTCTTCCCATTTTGCCTTTCCTGTCATGATAATATGTTCTGACAACTTTTCTTTTTGAATATATTCCTGATATTCTTCCATATCTGGGCCGTCACCAACGATCAACAATTTTAGTTTTGGACAACTAGGGATTAAATCTTTTACCACTTCCATTAAAAAGACAATATTCTTTTCCTGGGCTAAACGTCCTACGAAAATAGCCACAAAATCATCCTCTTTTAACCCTTGTTTTTTTCTCAATTTCGCTAGTTTGGTCGCATCAATGTTTTCTTGATAAAATCTCTCTAATTCTATTCCCGTTGGGATAATATGAATATTCTTATCTACTTTGTATTTTTCTTTAAATAAGTCATAGGTTTTCTTCGTAGGTACAATCAACTCACTAGCGGTTTTATCGCAATAAAATAGCGTTAGATATTCGACAATCTTTTTACTAGACTTATCGAAATAACCTTTCGTTACATAATGAATATAATCTTCATACATCGTATGATAAGTATGAACTAAGGGAATATCTAATTGAAAGGCAAGAAGTCTCGCAAAAGTTCCAATCGCAAATTCCGTTTGTGAATGAATAATATCCAGTTTCCAGTTTTTAATGATATTAACTGCTTTGATTGGATAGATAGCTGTTAACCTAGAATCATATATTCCTGTTGGAATACCTGGTATCCTTAGAACATGTTCTTTTTCATCGTAATCATAGTGAAAACTTTCCAAGTTAGCAGTCACCACATAGACTGTATGTCCTAGTCTTTCTAAAGCATCTTTCAACATCACTTCGCTAGTTACTAAACCACTAATATACGGCGTATATGTTTCAGTGAAAATTCCTATTCTCATCTTTTTTTCCTCCCTTTAACATTTAAGACGATTGCACCAATAATCATCAATAAATAGTATGATATCGTTCGCCAAATTAGAAGAGAGGCTTTTAGAATACTACCTCCAATAAAGCAACCGAAGAACTTCAAATAGCCATACTCAATACCGCCACTCGCACCAGGTATCGGTACAAATGAACCAATAATTAAGATATAAGCTGATGAAACGATAGCGGTAATTGGCGATACTCCTGTTCCTCCTAAGGCAACAATGACAAAATAAGGCATTACATAAGTTAGTGTTAAGTAAATGATGTTGTAGAAAAAGGATTCTAAACAAAGAAGTTTATTCTTTTTCAAATAAGTTGTTCCTTCATGGAAGTCATCAATTCTTTCTTTCCATGCTTCTTGTGTTTTTTCAGGATTTTTTATGAGTTTCAATTTTCCTAAAAAGGAAATAACTTTTTTTATTACTAGATGATTAAATTTACTACTGAAACTAATGATAATCAAACCTAACATTACTAAAGTATTTACCATGAATCCTAAGACAATCAATTCTTTTAATACAGGAATATTTTTAAATAGATGAAAATTGGCATTGATCGCAATCGCAAATAACCCGTATATGACTAGAGCTGCCTGATAAATAATAAAGTTTTGCATGATGATGTTGGTTGCTTTTGTTAAACGGAAGCCATCTTTTTTTAGCATGTAAACTTGCATAGGTTGACCACCGGTAGAAAATGGGGTAATCCCATTAAAGAATTTTGTCATAAACTGCATGCGTAGAGCTTGACCAAAACTATAGTCCTTACTATAACTATTGACAATTTTCTTATACGCTAATGCTTCAAATACGATAGCTAGTAATTGACAGAGAAGCGCTAAGAAAAGAAAGAAGAAATTGGCACCAAGAAGTGCAGCAATAATCTCGTTGAAATCATCTTTTAATACTAAAAAGAGAATTAGTATGGTGATACCAATTAATATTAGACTGTTTTTCTTTAAGCTTTTCATAGTACACTCCTCTTTTTTGCTTTATTTTTTTGTGTTAGAAATGGGTTCTACTTGAGAGATTAATTCCTAAAGAAAAGCTTTTATTTGTCGGCTATTACTTCAAGGCCTGGTAAACTCTTTCCTTCTAGATATTCTAAAGTAGCCCCTCCTCCAGTAGATGCATGACTGACTTTATCTTTATATCCTAATTGGCTAGCAGCAGCTACAATATCACCACCGCCTAAAATCGTATCAATATGATTATCGGTTAAGAATTTTAATACTTGTTCCGTTCCAACGCAATATTTAGGATTTTCATATACACCTAATGGTCCGTTCCAAACAACTGTTTTCGCTGTTTTTAGTATATCACAAAATTCTTGAACTGTCTCTGGACCGATATCTAAGCCTTTTTCTGTAGCAGATAGTTCGTTGATTTTAACGATGCGACTATTCTCATCTTCTAGGGAAGTCGCTGCTTGAACATCAACAGGTAAAATGATTTTTCCTGGATAATTCGTTAACATCTGCTTACAGAACTCAATATTTTCTTCATCTAAAATACTACTTCCAATTGAGTATCCAGCTGCTTTTAAGAACGTGAATGCCATTCCGCCACCGATAATAATTTTATCTGCTTTTTCAATCAAATTTTTGATGACACCAATTTTATCAGCCACTTTACTTCCACCAAGAATGACGATATATGGATGTTCTGGATTATCGAGCCTACTCAATGCTTTTAACTCTTTTTCCACTAAGAAACCAATCGCATTAGGTAATTTACTACCAATACCTACATTTGATGCATGGCTACGATGAATCGTTCCAAAGGCATCATTGATGAAAATATCTCCTAGGTTTGCCCAATAAGTAGCTAATTCGTCATCATTACCGCTTTCTTTTTTACCATCTAAATCTTCAAAGCGAGTATTTTCGACTAATAAAATATCCCCTTCGTTCATTTCTTGAACTGTTTTGATTAAAGTATCACTTCTCGTTTTATTGATGAATAAAACTGGGCGATGGAGTAATTCACTTAACTTCTCTGCAACAGGAGCTAAGGTATTCTTGCTCTTATCGCTTTCCTCTTTAATTCTTCCAAGGTGAGACATTAAAATTACTTTCGCTCTCTCACTAACTGCATAACGAATCGTATCTAAACTTTCTACAATTCTCGTATCATCTGTGATTTCTCCATTCTTCATTGGAACATTAAAATCACAACGAATGATTACTCGCTTACCTGTCAAATTTAAATCGGTAATACTTTTCTTCATTTTGTAACCTCTTTTCTTTTATTCTTTTTCATTACTAGTATACCAAAAAAAAGAGATGAATTAAATCTCTTTTCATTAATTACTAGATATTCCTACATGGTTTCCATAACTTCTACTAGTTTTTTAGCTGTTCTTACCATTTGACTAGTATAAGAATTTTCATTATCGTACCAAGCAACAACTTGGACTAATGTCTTGCCATCACCAAGACTAATTACTTTTGTTTGTGTAGCATCGAAAATCGAGCCATGTGTGTCACCAATAATATCACTAGAGACAATTTCTTCATCGGTATAGCCATAAGCATCGCTTTGTACTGATTTCATCATTTCATTGATCTCTTCTTTGGTTACTTCTTTATCGACAACAGCATCTAAAATCGTTAAACTGCCATCTGGAACTGGTACACGTTGCGCTCCACCGATTAGTTTACCTGACAGTGAAGGAATAACTAATCCAATCGCTTTGGCAGCACCAGTAGAGTTAGGTACAATATTGATTGCACCTGCACGTGCTCTTCTTAAATCTCCTTTTCTATGTGGTCCATCTAGGATCATTTGATCACCTGTATAGGCATGAACTGTAGTCATGATACCAGAGATAATTGGCGCATAAGTATTTAGGGCATTAGCCATTGGCGCAAGGCAATTTGTCGTACAAGAGGCAGCCGAAATAATATGGTCGTCTTTAGTAATGATATTTTCATTTACCCCATAAACTACTGTAGGTACATCATTACCAGCTGGAGCAGAAATAATTACTTTTTTAGCTCCGGCTCTTAAGTGAGCTTCTGCTTTTTCTTTTGAAGTAAAGAATCCAGTACATTCTAATACTACATCGACACCTAATTCTCTCCAAGGTAATTCTTCTGGATTAGAGATGGCATAAACTGGGATTTCTTTTCCAGCTACGATAATTCCTTTCTCTGTTGCTTGAACAGTATCCGCTAATTCATATTTTTTTTGGGCAGAATCATATTTTAATAAGTGCGCTAACATTTTAGGATTGGTCAAATCGTTAATCGCAACAATTTCGTACTCGCTATTTGCAAACATTTGGCGAAAAGCAAGGCGTCCGATACGTCCAAAACCATTAATTGCTATTTTCATTATATCCTCCTCTTTCTATTTTCACTATATAGTTTTTACGTAGTGTTGTCAATATATTCAAAAAAAACTAATCGTTACTTGTCACTTTTTTCCACAGAAAATGGGGATAATTACTATTTTTTTTAACTTTTTTTCCACAGTTTTGTGGATAAATTTTTTGCTTTTTTCCTTTTATCCACAGCTTGCTTATATTTTGAAACAACCTCCACCAATAAATTCTCTTAAAATAGAGTCTTCAGGAATACTCTCCGAAGAAATTGGTAAAAATACTCGTAAAAAGTTAATTAAACGAACGGCTTCGTTATAATAGTCTGAGGTGACTGGTACGGAATAAAGAAGAGGTTCAACGAAGGTTTTTAATACCCCTAGCTCATAGATATGAGCAGTATTAAAGGTATATTCAGCATCATCCTGATAAGGGAAAATATATTTTTCTTCTCCTTCTCTTACTTTAGCCCAACTTTTTAAGGTATTTTCGACACTGTTTCCTCTAGTACGATTATCGCGGACAATTCTTCGTAATAGTCTATTATCCGTTGTCGATACACGCGCATGATTATCGATATTTAATTCCGTAAGGGCTGATAAATAGATCGTTATTTTATTTTCTTTAGGAATGTGTTCTAATACTCTTGGATTTAAAGCATGAATTCCTTCAATTAAAAGAATATCTTCTTTATTCATTTTTATTTTATTTTTATATTCTTTTTTCCCTAGAATAAAGTTATACGTTGGAACAGAGGTTTCTTCACCTGCCAATAATTTTTGAATTGTCGATTCAAATAATTCTAAGTTAACTGCTTCTAAGCGTTCATAATCGGGTTTTCCATCTTCACCTAAAGGTGTCTCCTCTCTTTCGACAAAGAAATCATCCATTGATAACATAATCGGGTTTTTGCCAAAACTTTTTAAACATAACACTAACTTGTTGGTCGTCGTTGTTTTTCCTGTTGAGGAAGGGCCGCCAATAAGAACGATTTTAGCATGTTCTCTCTTGTTTACAATTTCTTTCGCAATATCGAATAATTTCTCATTTTTCACTAACTCATCGATACGAATTAACTCTTCAATTGTACTGTTAGATACTCGGCGGTTTAAATCCACTACGTTTTCTAATTTCAATAGTTTAGCCCAATCTCTAGAACGTTGAAATAATTCAAAGATATTTTTTCGATGTTGGTAGGGTTTGATTCCCTCTTTCATATAGATAGTAGGAAAGCGAAGGACAAAACCATTTTCGTGTAAGTAAGTTAACTCAAAGTGAGATAATGCTTTTGTACTAATTGGCATCTGACTATATAAGTAATTATATAGATCAGCTAGTTTATATAAAGTGACATGAGTAGAAGTAATATAGCCCATTATTCCTGCCTTTACTTCATCTCCTACTGCTTGAAAATAATTTTTAGCATCTAATCTCGTTACGGTTACTTTGGTAATTGGTAAATCAGCAGCAATAATCTCTTTCATTTTTAATTCTAGATGAGTTAAATCTTCTTCTGTTAAACCAATATTTGTTTCTATATATAAGCCTTTATCTAAAGAGTGATTAACTTTAATTTCCATATTACTACCAAATAACTGTTTTGTCGCATAAATCGTTAGATAAATTAAGCCATTTAAAAATACCCGATTCGCACCTCTTTCGGTTAAATCTAAAAACTCTACTTTACAGTCTTTGTGAATAGTATACGTTAATTCTTGATAAATACCATTTACTTTCGCTAAAATAATCTCATACTTAAAATTAGATTGGTAGTTATTCGCTAATTCAGCAAGATTAGTCCCCCGCTCTACTTGAACTCTTTCTTCTCCAATCGTAATCGTTATTTGATTCATTAATCGCACCCCTTTATTTTATTCTTTTGTTTTATTCTTTTGTTTTTTGTTTTACCTTTACCGGTTCTTCAAGCTCAAGCTGTTTATTTGCCTCATCAACAAAGTTTATTTTCATTCCTCGTGTTAATTCATAATAATCAGATAAACTCATCGAAATAGTTTTTTCTTTTGTAGAATTTTGCATTATTTTTAAATTATTAACTTTAGTTTTCAAGTTATCACCTCAAAGTTATTATATTACTTTTTTTTACAATTAGAAAGCATAGTTTGTCTTTAATGAATATTTTTTGTGATTTTCTACTAATATATATATAGGTGAAGAAAAATGAGTTTAGTTCCTATTGTCATAGACAAAGAAAGTAATGGTGAAAGAAGTTATGATATTTTTTCTAGATTATTAAAAAACAGGATTATTCTATTAAGTGGAGAGATCAACGATAGTACTTCTGATTCTATTGTGGCCCAATTACTCTATTTAGACTCTTTGAACCATGAAGATATCAGTCTCTATATCAATAGTCCTGGTGGGTCGATTACTAGTGGGATGGCCATATACGATACGATGAACTTTGTTAAAAGTAAGGTTTCGACGATTTGTATTGGTATGGCGGCAAGTATGGCGGCTTTTCTTTTATCTTCAGGGGAAAAAGGAAAACGCTTTATCTTGCCAAATGCTGAGGTAATGATTCATCAACCATTAGGTGGTGCTCAAGGGCAAGCAACAGAAATTAAGATTGCGGCTGAACACATTTTAAAAGTAAAGAAGAGAATGAATACTATTCTTGCTGCCAATACTGGCCAAGATATCGAAACGATTGAAAAAGATACCGAAAGAGATAACTTTATGGATAGTAAAGAAGCTCTCGATTATGGTATCGTTGATCAAATTATTCAATAAGATAAGGGTACAAGAACGCTTATCTTTTTTTTGCATGTTCATAGTTTAGTCTAGTACGGTATTGTTCTAGATTGTATTCATTAAACTGAATTTGATCTTCTATACGATTTAGATTGAAATGAAGCCAATTATTCCAACCTTCCTGATTATTTTCTACTACAATATTCGTAATCTTTTCACGATACTGTTCACGGAATGGGTAGTAAGATCTACTCATATATAAAGCTGGTTGAGGTAATTTGGTCTCTAAAAATTGGTTGCTTAAGTGCCACAATTCAACACTTTGGACGACTCTTCCCAATCTTGTATTTCCATCTTCAAACATCTGAAGAGCTGCGATTAGTCCATGAACAATAAGTGGTTTCAATAAAATATCTATTTCATTTGCAGTTTCTTGATTATAATAGGCTAATAGTTTTTCCATCGCATGGTCGATCTCTGGGTAAGGAAGAGGAAAATATTTAATATCCCTACTTCCATCTATATTCCATTTTCCTACAAATTTGCGATTATTTTGTCGATATTCACCACTAGCATATTTTTCATGAGAAGTTCCTTGAAGAATAAGTTGGTTACTTATTTTCACATTTTCTTTCGTTAATGGTGAATCAACCGATAAGAGATAATCTATCGCATTTAATTTCTGAGTTTGCATATATAGTCCAATTAGAAAGGAATTTTCTTTTTCTAATTTTTGATTATCTACAATTTCGGCACTTTTAATTGCTTGTAAAAAAATAGTACGTTCTTCTTCTGATAATTCCATTAATTTTTGAACATACTCCTTGTATTTTTCTAAAGTATCTTTACACTGTTCTAGGATTCCTTCTTCAAATGTAAGATGTTCTAAAACCTCAAAGATACTTAAATCTACTACTTTATACTGTCCACTATTCATATATTTCTCAATTTCTAAGTCAATTTCTTCATTCGTCATTGTTCATACACCACCTTAATTCAATCACTCTATTTATTTTCAAATATTCACTCTTGTTTTCTCATTTTTTCGGCTAATTCTCTTATTTTTCTAAATCGATGATTTAATCCGGATTTAGTAATTGATTTCCCTGTTTCATAAGAGATGATTTCACTTAACTCTAGAAGGGATGCCTCAGGATACTTTTCTCGATATTCAATAATTTCCTTGGTTTTGTCGTCTAATAATTCGATTCCTAGATTTTCTTTTAAATAACGAATATCTTCTAGTTGTTTAGTTGCGGTTTCCACGATTTTATCGATATTGGCTTGTTCACAATTATTTAAGCGATTTGTCATATTTTTGTGATCGCGATAGATTCTGATATCTTCATAGTATAATACAGCATTAAAAGCACTGATGATTCGTAAGAAATCGCCTATTTTTTCAGCTTCTTTAATGTATACCATGTAGCCTTTCTCTCTACTTAGTATTTTACTGTTGAGGGAAAAATTGTTTAATAGTTTTTGAATAAACTCTGCTTCTTCTCTTTCATCGATTAAGAATTCTAAATGGTACCTAGATGTTTTTGGATCATTAATGCTTCCTTTGGTTAAGAAACTTCCTCTTAAATACGCTCTAATTTCTGCTTCTGAATCGGCAATATAGCTAGCTGGTTGCGGTAAATATTCTCCGTTTTCATCTATGACAGATAGATCTTTTAAAATAAAGTCTACCTTATCGTCGATCATAATTAGATAAAGATTATTTTTACTGAAGTTATTTCCTTTTCTAGTTTCTATTTCACAAGTAATGTCGTAGAGATCTTTGCATAGTTTATATACGCGTTTTACCACAGTCGCATTTTCAGAGACAAGATCAATTGTCGTATCACTATAGCTTCCATTATTTCGCATGAAACCAGATAACTCTGCGATACTTTCAGACTTAGTGTTATCGATTCTGGAAATTTCTTCTTTAATTGTTGTTGTGAAAGACATATTATCACCTCATTATGTAAGAAAAAATAAGTGAGCCTAACTTTAGGCCATTATGTTTAATGGTTCCATCTTCTAAAGTAACTAGATCAGAGCTCAACAATTCGACGTTTAATTTTTCAATATTTTCCTGATCAATTTCTACTTGTTCTTTAAACTCTTTTTCATATTTTGCTACCATACTCTCAGAAATTGGGGTATTACTGGCAATTACCGCATTAATCTTTCTTTTTCCTAAATATCCATTTAGTGTATTTAAATAATCACTAACGCGGTTATCGTCCGTCTCACCCGGTTGATTCATCAAATTACAAATATACAGGATAGGAGCACTACTTTTATCGATCGCTTTAATTACTTCTTTACAAATTAAATGCGGAATAATACTCGTATAAAGACTTCCCATACTGAGTACAATCAAATCAGCTTCATGGATAGCTTGTAAGACATCACGTCTAACATGCGGTGTTTCTTTATAATATATTTTTTTGAATTTTTTATACGATTTCATAATTTGAGCTTGGCCAGATATTGTTTCGCCATCGATTGTATCCGCCATTAATGTTAAATAGTCTTCAGAAAGCGGTAGTACTTGATGTTTCACATCTAATAGTTTACTTAGACAATCGATACTCTTTTTTAAATCATGTTTTTGATTGAGTAAAGCGGTTAAAATTAAGTTTCCAATCGGGTGACCATTTAGATCACTATAAGTAGTAAAGCGATACTCCATCACACTTTTGACTTCATCTGGTAAAGGAGATAAATTGGTTAGTACTTTACGAATATCTCCCACTGCTGGGGTTAAGAATTCTTCACGTAACTTTCCTGTTGATTTACCATTATCCGCAACAGTAATAATGGCACTAATTTGAACGGGAAAATCTTTTAATCCACTTAGTAAATGTGACATTCCTGTCCCACCACCGAGTACAACTATCTTTTTCTTCATGTCATCACCTAATTAATATTATACAGTATTTTTCGTAAATTTCACTTGTGACAAGAAAAAAGTGGGTAAATATTTTCAACGCTTTTCTTCATTATCCTCATTTTCATGATATACTTTAGTTGGTGAGGAAGATGGCTATACTCGAATATGATACAATTAAAACGTTTTGTGATCCTACTAATCGGCTTGGAAATGGCAAGGAAGTAGAGGTTTATCGTTATCAGGATAAAGTCATTAAGCTATTTCATCGAGAACGAAAAACGACTCTACCCCGGATTTCTGATCAAGGCTTAATCGCTTTATCGGAACTTACGCTTAATTGCTTTTTGACTCCTAAAGATGTGATTGTCCAAGATAAGGAAATTGTCGGTTATACTGAGGAATTTGTAGAGGAGAAAGATATCCAAATGGAAAATATTCCTTATCAAGAAATTAAAGCAGATATCGAAACATTAAGTGAACAAGGGTTTATCTTAGAAGATATATTTTATAATTATTTGTTCACTGCCGATACGATGGTTTTTAACGACCTTACTTGCTGTCGATATATGCCTACTGACAACTCGTTTCTAAAAGAAAGATTTTTGAAGAAGAATATGGAAACGATAAATATTTTTTTAATCGGTTTAACTCGGTTTGATGCTTTCCATAAAGGAGAAAAAAGCGAATACACAAAAATATTCTTAGCTAATGATTACCGGATTAAACATTGCCCAGATTGTTTTTATGGGGATATCTTGGAGCAAGAAAAAGGAAACAAGTTTTAAGTTTTTTAAAAGGTGCTGTTTGTCATAGCACCTTTTTGTTTTTTATTTTTGGTTAGAATCCTCTAGAACTTCCACCACCACCAGAGGAACCACCTCCGCCGAAGCCACCAAAGCCTCCACCGCCAAAGGAAGACCCTCTACCGCCGAAACCGCCTGGGCCAATGAAGAAAAATCCTCCTCGACTAACAATGAAAATCATAAATAAGATAAAGATAATCTGGAAGAAAATGATTCCGCCACCTAGAGTGGTTTCTTCTTTTTCAACAGGAGCATCACCTTCATCTAAATCTGTAATCTGATAATAGTTGGCCAGCTCTTGATAGAATGCTTTATAGCCATTTAACATACCTTCATCAAAATTATCGTCTTTGAAATAAGGAATCATGTATTGGTCTTGAAAGCGACCGGTTTTTCCATCAGGCAGAATTCCTTCTAACCCATAGCCTACTTCAACACGGCTTTCTCTTTCTTCTAAGGCAAGCAATAAAAGTAAACCATTATCTTCTTCTTCATCCCCGATTCCAAACTCTCTAAACAACGCAGTCGCATAGGATTC
Source organism: uncultured Mycoplasmatota bacterium (assembly GCA_900543675.1). Taxonomy (GTDB): domain Bacteria; phylum Bacillota_I; class Bacilli_A; order RF39; family UBA660; genus Alloscybalousia. The sequence goes on along the minus strand of UQRY01000012.1, from coordinate 6,428 downwards.
TAGATCTTCGCCTTCAAGATTTTCTACGGTTACTACAACAATCTGCGCCCCTGTTTGTTTTTCTAGATTTTGTGATTTAGATACAATATAATTCTCTGTTTCATCTGACAGAATATTGGCATAATCATTAACATAGAATTCTTCTGTTGGCGAAACTAGTGCCCAAACATGGCTGGGAAAGAGAAGAAAAGAAACTAACAAACAAACTAGTAGTTCCTTTTTCATATTTAAAACTCTACTTCTGGAACTTCAGTTGCAGATTCTTTTGCTTCAAAGTATTCTTTTTGCTCAAAGCCAAACATACTAGCTAAGATGTTGGTTGGAAATTTCTTGATTGCGGTATTGTAAGATTTTACTTCGTCGTTATAGTCTTTTCTAGCTGTAGAAATTCTATTTTCTGTTCCAGCTAATTCATCAGATAATTGAATGAAGTTTTCACTAGCTTTTAGATCTGGATAGTTTTCAACAACTACCATTAGAGCGTCTAAAGAAGCCGTCAACTGGTCGTTTGCTTCCATTTGTTCATCGATGTTTTTAGCACCTAGTAAATTCTCACGAGCAGTTGTGATATTTTCGATGACTTCCGTTTCGTGTTCCATATAGCCTTTTACTGTGTTTACAAGATTAGGAATTAAATCTGCTCTTCTTTCTAGCATAACGGATACATTGGAATATGCGGTATCCACACTTTCTTCTTTACTTACTAAAGAATTATAACCACTAATTACCATCAAAGCAATTACTGCAATAACGGCAACAATAGCTACAATTATTGTCGTTTTCTTTGACATATTATCCTTCCTTTCTATCTTTATTATAACATTATTTTAAAAAGTCTATTGGCTTTTATTTAATTATCTTCTTTTAAGATATGATCAGCAACGATTGCCCCCTCACTGCAGGCCGTTACAATTTGGTATAGGTCTTTATCCAAACAATCCCCACAAGCATAGATATTCGGGATAGCTGTTTGTAAATTCTCATCTACTTCAATGTAATTTGTAGCAGGATTCACAATTCCTAGCGGACGAAAAATTTCTGTCATTGGGACTTGACCGATAAATTCAAAACATCCATCGACAGTTAATTCTCTGCCACTTTCTAATACTAACTTGTCTAGTTTTCCCTCTTTAGGAACAAATTTAACTACAGTATCTGGGGTAATCACTTCAATATTAGAACGTGATTTTAAGTCGTCAACTAATGGTTCTTCGGCTCTAAAACTATCTTTTCTATGAATTAATGTTACTTTATTACATAATTTGGATAGATAAATTGCTTCCTCAACCGCAGCTCTACCACCACCGATAACCGCTACATCTTTATTCCGATATAAAGGTCCATCACAAATGGCACACCAGCTTATTCCTTTACCCGTTAGTTTTTCTTCATTTTCGATGCCTAATTTACGAGGCTCACGTCCTGTTGCGATGACTAAGTTTTGACAACTTAATTGTTCATTAGATGCGGTTACCGTAATTTTCTCTTGATTTTTTTCTACTATTTTTACTTCTTCAAAAAGAAAAGGTACTTCTAATTTCGTCACTTGTTCGTACATTTTCATCGCAAATTCTGGCCCTTCAATTTCTAAGATACCAGGATAATTTTCAATTTTGGCAGTCTTAATCACTTGACCACCTGGAGCTTCTTTTTCAATTAATAACACATTGATTCCTGCTCTTTTTAAATAAAGGGCGGCAGTCATTCCTGCTACCCCCGCTCCAATAATAATTGTATGATATTGTTTATTCATCTACATTCCCTCTTTCTGTTAAAAGGTTATTTCTTTCTTTTCGGCTTCTTTATATAAGTTATCAAAGCGTGAGCCTTTGCGACATAGTATTAACATCATGACACCTATGATAATTCCCACGATTGATATCACTTGGGCCATTTTTAAACTGCCAAGCATCAAGCTATCTGTTCGCATACCTTCGATAAAAAATCTACCTACAGAATACCAAATTAAATAAACACCGGTTAGTTGTCCCGTCTTCAAGTAACGGTAATGTCTAACAATCAGTAAGGCAATGAATCCAGCTAGACACCAAATCGATTCATAGAGAAAGGCCGGCTGTCTGTAAGCGCCACCAATATACATCCCATCGATAATGAAATCAGGAATACCTAGTTTTTGTAGATTTTCTAAAGTAGTAATCGCTCCATAAGCTTCTTGGTTAAAGAAATTTCCCCAACGTCCAATAGCCTGTCCAATGATCAGACCTACAACGACGATATCTAATAGTTTTAATAATTTCGCATTGTACTTTTTACAGTAGATAAATACACAGAGAAGTCCAGCAATAATCCCACCGTGAATGGCTAGTCCCCCATTCCATATTTCCAGAATCTCTAGTGGATATTTTAAATAATAGTCTAAATTAAAACAAACATAATATAGACGTGCTCCGATCAATCCAAAGATAACTGTATAAAATATTAGATTCACAATAAAATCTTCATTGATATTCTGACGCTTACATTCTTTTAAAATGACGAATGTAGCTACTAATATTCCAAAAAAGATAAATAGTGAATACCAATATATTTGAATAAATCCTAAGTCTAACGCAATTCTATCCATTTTTCTTTATTCTCCTCATTATTGGTTTAGTAATGATATTTTCTACCAGCTGATTCATCACCGAAATTAAAATTGCCAGTAGAAAAGCAATAAATATGTTTTTTATTTGAAAGTGTTCGCGTAGTATCCAATCAGTTAATTTTAAGATAAATAGGTTAATACATGGATAAAAAATCCCTATTGTAATTCCTGTGATAGGAATCGTTAAGAAAAAGAGAATTGGTTTGATCGTCTTATTTAGGAAGAAAATAATCAATGTAGCAGTAAACCCATATAGATATAAATGATTATCATCGATATAAAACGTATCAAAAAAGGTAGCTACAAATACTAGTATCAGAGCATAACCTACTATTTGAAGTACCCATTCTATTAAGTTCTCTAAATTCCGTCTAGTTCTTTTTTTATCCATTTTATCACCTAGTTATCTAATATTTTCTTTAAGAATTCTCCTGTGGCAGACGCTTCTACTTTGGCAATTTCTTCTGGAGTTCCTGTTGCGACGACTTCTCCACCGTTATCGCCACCATTTGGTCCTAAATCAATGATGTAGTCTGCACATTTGATTACATCTAGATTGTGTTCGATGATTACTACGGTATCTTTATTATCTACTATTTTATTAAATATTGCAAGTAATCTTTTGATATCTGCCGAGTGTAATCCAGTTGTTGGTTCATCTAGAATGTAAAGTGCTTTACCGGTTGGTTTCTTCTGTAATTCTTTAGCTAGTTTTACTCTACCCGCTTCACCACCTGATAAGGTAGTTGCACTCTGTCCTAATTTAATATATCCAATTCCAACATCTTCTAGAACTTGCAATTTATTTTTTATTTTTGGAACATTTTCGAAAAACTCTAAAGCTTCAGACACACGCATATCTAAAACTTCAGCGATATTTTTATTTTTATATTTAATTCTTAAGGTTTCGCTATTGTATCTTGTTCCATGACAAACTTCGCATGGGATATAGACATCTGGTAAGAAATGCATCTCAATTTTCTTTACTCCATCACCACGACAAGCTTCACACCGGCCACCTTTAACATTAAAAGAAAAGCGATTTTTCTCAAAGCCAGCCATTTTCGCTTCTTTGGTATTGGTAAATAAATCACGAATTTCATCAAAGACACCAGTATAAGTAGCCGGATTACTACGTGGTGTTCTACCAATTGGATTTTGAGATATTTCGATTACTTTATCGATATTTTCTAGACCTGATATTTTTTTATGCTTACCTGGTTTGTCTTTACTCTTATACACCTTGGCATAGGCTGCTCGGCACAATATTTGATTAATCAGTGTACTTTTTCCGCTTCCTGATACTCCAGTTACACAAGTTAAGGTACCAAGTGGAATTTTCACATCAATATTTTTTAAGTTGTTTTCACTTGCTCCCTTAATTTCGATATATTTTTTATTTCCTTTTCGCCTTGTCTTTGGTACCTCGATCTTTTCTTTTCCAGAAAGATAACGACCAGTTATACTATTTTCATTTTTCATTACTTCTTCTGGCGTACCTGCCGCTACGATATAGCCACCTTCTGATCCAGCTTTAGGTCCAACATCAACCAAGTAATCACTAGCTAGCATCGTATCAGTATCATGTTCAACGACGATTAGAGTATTTCCTAAGTCTCTCATTTCTAATAGGGATTGAATTAATTTTTCGTTATCTCGTTGGTGAAGTCCAATACTTGGTTCATCTAAAACATAAAGTACTCCCGTTAATTTAGAACCAATCTGTGTAGCCAAACGAATTCTCTGTGCTTCCCCACCTGATAGTGTTCCTGCTGAACGACTAAGAGTCAAATACTCTAAGCCTACATTCTTTAAGAAAGAAAGTCTAGAAGAAATTTCTTTAATTAAAAGATTAGATATTTCTTGTTGGGATAGAGTAAGTTTTAAATTTTGGAAGAACTCAACTAGTTGTTTAATACTCATACAAGTGACTTCGTATATGTTTTTTCCCCCAACTAAAACAGATAAAACGCTATCTTGTAGACGACTACCATGACAAGTTTCACATTCTGTTTCAATCATATAATTTTCTAACCATTCTCTAATCCATTCACTGTTGGTTTCCATATATCTTCTTTCTAAGTTATTAATGATTCCCTCATAATAATCTTTTTGATTATAGAGATTACCACTTTTTGAACGATAATTAAAATGGATTAATTCATCACTGCCATACAAAATATAATTTTGTTCTTTTTTGGTTAATTTAGAAAAACTTTTATTCATATCGATCTTATAGTGTTTACATAAGCATTCTAAACGTTTAAAATCTAATGCTTCTGGGTCATCAGTTAATGTTTTAATTGCGCCATTATTTAAGCTTTTACTACCGTCCGGAACAACTAATTCTGGATCCATCTTTAGTTTGATTCCTAATCCCTTACAATCTGGACAAGCTCCAAAAGGGGCGTTGAAACTAAACATTCTAGGTTCTAATTCTGGTAACGAAAAATCACAGTATGGGCAAGCAAAATTTTCAGAGAAGACTACTTCTTTATCTCCCATAAAATCAACGACTACTTTTCCATGAGAAAGTTTAGTCGCTACTTCTAAAGATTCCATTAAACGGCTTCTACTATCTTCTTTTAAAACAATACGATCGACAACAACATCGATATCTGATTTTTTATTTTTCTCTAGGTTGATTTCTTCTCCTAAGTCGTAGGTTTCACCATTTATTCTTACTCGTACGTAGCCATCTTTTCGTAAGTCATCTAATAAATCTTTATGTGTTCCTTTTTCGCCATGTACAACTGGTGCCATGATAATTAATCTCGTACCCATTGGTCGTTCCATGATCTTATTGACCATTTCTTCAATGCTTTGGGAAGAAATAGGTACATGATGTTCTGGGCAATAAGGGGTTCCTATTCTCGCAAATAAAAGACGTAAGTAATCATAAATTTCCGTTACTGTTCCTACAGTTGAACGAGGGTTCTTACTTGTTGTTTTTTGATCGATACTAATTGATGGAGACAATCCTTCTATTGAATCGACATCTGGTTTTTCTGTTCCTCCTAAAAATTGTCTAGCATATGCGGATAAACTTTCCACATATCTTCTTTGTCCTTCGGCATAAATGGTATCAAAAGCAAGAGAACTTTTTCCACTTCCAGATACTCCAGTCATAACAATTAATTTATTTTTAGGTAACGTCAAATCTACGTTTTTTAAATTATTTTCACGTGCTCCTTTTATGATGATTTGATCCATAAACTACTCTCCTTTTTTCGTTTTCTTATTATATCACACTTTTTTAAAAACTCATGTTTTTTATTCAGTCCTATTATATTATTTAAACAAATGTTCGTCAATAATTTTTGGCGTAAAAAAAACACATTTCTGTGTTTAAGCAACCCTCTTTAATACTTTAGCATTGTCGGTATCAATTACATTAGCTTCTTCAATACCTGTTCTAGCGATAATTTCGTTGATCTTGTTTGTCGTAATATGCCAACTGATTTCTTTTGGGTCCATATAACTTGCGATTGGCACAATTCTCTTACAATAATGGTACTCATACTCTTTGATTGGTTTTTGATTAACTCCATCTTTGTGTAGTACTACTACCTTAGGGGGCGTTTGATTTTCGTTGATTCCTGCATTTGGATTTAGTGTTTCCGCAAACCCTAAGAATATTTTGGCAGTATCGTATCTTAAATTTTTCATATCTTTTCTCCCCTTTACTGACCCTATTTCAACATAGGAGAGATATTGTATCGTATTTTTGGCTTTTTGTCAATTATTTTTTTATTATTTTTCCTTGTACGTAGATTTTTATTTGAAATTCCGTTTTATGGCAAAAAGCTGAAATAAGTCTGAT
>UQRY01000011.1 GCA_900543675.1 uncultured Mycoplasmatota bacterium | reverse complement strand
TATATAAAATATAAAAATGATATTTTTTATCCAATAGTAGATAAAGCAATTGAAGAAGCAGAAAAAGAAAAGGAAGAACAAGAACAGCAATCTACAAAATCAGATCCTAAGATAGGAATGACTGCTTCACAAGTAAGATCATCAACTTGGGGTTCTCCAGATAAAATTAATAAAGATACTTATTCTTGGGGAACAACAGAACAATGGGTTTATAACGATAAAGGGTACATATATTTTAAAAATGGATATGTTACATCAATAAGTGAGAGATAATTTGGTAAAATAATTAACAATAGTAAGTTAAAAATTAATTAATTTGATATTAAAAAGTTATGTAAAATAGTATTAGAGAGGTGTATTATGAGAAAAAATTATTTTAGTGTAATATTATTAATTTGCTTATGTTTATTGCTGGTTGGTTGTAATGTTAGTAAAGACGAAAATACTAATTCAACTGGTGTAGATGAAAGAATGGCAAACATAAATGAAAGAATTGAAGGTACAAATTTGGCCGTGACTTTTACTGAGTTTGAGACTCCTACAGATGATTTAGGTGAAGGATCTTATAAATTAGGAGATAATTATGAATATACGAAAGATGGATATGTAAATGGACTTGCACATTTTACTGTAGAAAATATAGGAAAAAATACTATAGAACCTGTTGATTCTTACATAAATGCAACACTTAATTATGGAGAAGGCTATAAATTTAGTGCTGGCAAAACTTGGTATCATGTATATGGTATCTATGATAAAAATGGTCAAGAAATTGAGGGTGGTTCATGGGTAAATAGTATCCCTGAATTATCTCCTTTTGATGAGCCATTGGAGTGCATTATTGCTTTTCTAATTCCAGAAGAAGTTGCTAATGGAACCGATTCATTATCTTTAACTTTAGAATTTGATGAACAAAAATATGTTATAAATATTAGGTAAAAATTAATAATTAAAAATAAGTAATATTATTGTTAATAAAACTGTAAGGAAAAAGTAAACATGAAAGGTATGTTTACTTTTTTTGATAAAATAGTGAGGAGATGATAAATATCGGGTTATTTCCAAAGAAAAATAAAATAGATAAAGAAAATAATTGTGGGTAAAAATCCAAAAGAAACTTTTCGACCAATGCAGGTAACTTTTATATGGGAGATTCACTTTCGTTAAGTAATTGGAATTCAAATACCGTATTAGCCGTTCGCCCAGCTATTTCTCTAAAAGCAGGAACTACTGCTATATCAGGTGATGGAACAGCATCGAATCCTTATGTGATTGAATAAAATATATTGTAAATGAATAAATAATGAGAGCTATTTACTGATTAAAGGTAAATGCTCTTTTTAATTGTCTGTATCGATATATCCTCTTATTTTTTTTACTTCTTCTAACTCACTTATCGTCACAAATTGAAAGCTTTGTTCTTTTAAAATGGGAATAATTTTTTCTAAGGCTTGGCTACTACGTTCAAAGATATCATGCATTAAGATGATATCGCCATCTTCGATGTTGGTCGTTGCTTTTTCGATGATGCGATCGACATTTTTTATTTTCCAATCTTTAGTATCTACTGTCCAAAGAATGATTTTTAAATCAGTATTCTTACGGATTCTGTCATTGACGGAACCATATGTTGGACGAAGATACTTTGGTTGATAAGAAAGCGTTTCTTGTAAGATTTGCTGTGTTTTTTCAATTTGATCTTTTAAACTATTGATGGGAAGACGACTTAACCATTTATGATTATAGGAATGATTCTCTAATTCATTTTGATAACTTATACTTTTCTTTAATACTTCTTGGTAATCTTCTACTTTGTTTCCTAATACAAAGAAAGTAGCACATACTTCATTTTTCTTTAATATTTCTAGAATTTCTTCTGTATAACGACTGGGGCCATCATCAAAGGTCAGTGCCACAACGGGTTTTGTTGGATCGATTGCTGATTGCTGTTGTTTACTGATAGAAATTGTCTCTTCTTCCGGTTGGGAAAAGATTAAAGGTATAGTGGAAGATAGTTCAGCTTGAGGAATAGAAATGGTAATCATTTCATGATAATCACTCGCTAATTTTTCTTCCGGAAAATAGAAATAGAAATTCTCTTGATCGAAGGAAAAATAGGGGTAATTAGAAAATCCATGAGTCAATAATTGTTCTAAATTTTCAATAATAATACAATTCCGATATTTTTCTAACATCATGTTCTTAATTTTTTGACTTAATTTTGTCAATTCTTCATCCGAAAAGAAATCAGATAGCTGTAACTTTTCTTTTTTATTTCCATCAAAATTGTAGGTAATTACCGACCAAGTCGGATATTGAAGCTTATAACTATCGACATAGACAGTAAGCGCTACACTGATATAGTTATTTTTGGTTTTATAATATTGGTAATCGATATTTAATTCATCTCTATCCATCAAATAATCACTGTTTCCATACTCTTTAGAAAAAGTCATGTACTGTTTCACAATATCACTTTCAATTTCTCTATCTAGTTCTTTGATATTGGTTTTCGGGTAATGGATACTGATTACCGCATCTGGTTTATCTTCGACGATAGTAATAATTTCTTTCTCTTTTTCTTCATGAGAAAAATATTGTGTAACTAGTTTAGTGGTGATGAGGCAAGTAGTGATGATACAAAGAATGAAAATACTTTTTTTAATCATATTTATCCCTTTTAAATAATATGAGGTTTAGTTTATGAATTGAACTAAAATATGTTATAATCTAAGTGGAATTAGAAATGAGGAGACCGTAACATGAGTGAAGAGATAAAACAACATATCCGGGAGAAATTGAAACTAGTACCAGAATTACCAGGTAGTTATCAGATGAAAAATAAGGACGGGATAATTATCTATGTAGGGAAAGCAAAAAATTTAAAAAACCGGTTAAAAAGTTATTTTACAGGATTAGTGACAGGAAAGACAGCGATGTTGGTTGCCGATATCGTTGATTTTGAATACATTGTTACTTCAACGGAATTAGAATCTTTAATCTTGGAAATCACGTTGATTAAGAAGTATAATCCTAAATATAATATTTTACTTAAAGATGATAAGAGTTACCCTTATATCGAACTTACTGATGAAAAATATCCTCGTTTAAGAATTGTTCGTAATGTCAATCGTAAACGTCATAAAAGTCGTTTGTTTGGTCCTTTTCCTAATGTAGGAGCGGCACGTAAAACAGTAAATATGTTGAATCGTATTTATCCACTTAGAAAGTGTGAGAATTTAAAGAAAGAAGTATGTCTTTATTATCATATTGGAGAATGTTTAGGTTACTGTCAAAAAGAAGTAGATGAACAGAAACAAAAAGAGATGATGGCAGAGATTATTTCTTTTTTAAAAGGGAATAACGAAATTATTATTAAACGGTTAAAAGAAGATATGGAACGGGCAAGTGAAGCTTTGAATTTTGAGAAAGCTTTAGAGTTAAAGAATATGTTAAATGATATTGATATTACGTTAACGAAACAAAAAATTGATTTAAATAAGAATTATAATTTTGATTTATTTGGTTTTTATCAAGATAAGAATTATCTTTCTGTAACGGTATTTTTTATTCGTGAAGGATTGTTGTTTGGAAGACAAAACGATATTTTTAATAGTGTTGATCAATTGGAAGAAGATTTGACTCATTATATTATTCAATTCTATGAAAAGAATCATCTTTTACCTAAGGAGATTTTGGTTCCTGATTGTGTGAATAGTGAGTTACTTAGTGAATATTTAGAACGAAAAGTTTCAATTCCTAAACGAGGAGCATTAAAAAATCTTTTGAATTTAGCTTGTGAAAATGCGACAGTTTCTTTGACGGAAAAATATGAAAATATCGAGCGAGAAGAGACAAACCGTTTACAGGCAGAAGAAGAGTTAAGAGAATTACTTTCTCTTTCTAAATTAGAGCGAATAGAAGCATTTGATAACTCACATCTATTTGGTACTTTCTATGTTGGGGGAATGGTTGTCTTTGATCATTTCTTACCGAATAAGAACGAATATCGTAAATTTAAAATTTCAACGGAAGTAAAAGATGATTTATCTGCGATGAAAGAAGTAATTTATCGACGATATTTTCGAGTATTAATGGAAGAATTTGTCGCTCCTGATTTGATTTTAGTCGATGGTGGTGAATTACAGATTACAGCAGCTAAAGAGGTTATTGATGAACTTCATTTAAACATTCCGATTGCGGGATTAAAGAAAAATGATCAACATAAGACGAGTGTATTAGTGAATCAAGATTTAAAAGAAATTCCGTTACCTAAAGATAGTCATTTATTTTTGTTCCTTAACCGAATTCAAGATGAGGTTCACCGTTATGCGATTAGTTATCATCGTAATATTAAAAGTAAGGGTGCTCTTGCTTCTCTTTTAGATATGGCGCCTGGTATTGGCGAAGTACGAAAACATGCCCTTTTGAAAAAGTTTGGTTCGTTAAAGAAAATGAAAGAAGCATCATTAGAAGAATTAGAAACGGTATTAAATCATGATGTTGCGGTAAAATTCTTTGAATATTTAAAGGAATTATGATATGATAAAAAACTATTAGAAGGAACTGTTAGTAGGGGGAATTTATATGTCAGCAGTATATAATTTAAGTGATCTATATGTAGGAGATGTTTTGGTTTCTAAGAAAGGTAAACTTTCTTTATTTCCTCATAAAGTAATTGTCGGAGTAGAAGAGGATTTAGTTGGCGCGTTTTTTCGCTCTAGAGAAGAAAGACATCAAAACATGTCCTTTTATTCTTACTCTTTATTTCCTCATTTTTCTTCGTTTGGTCAAGTCTTAGGTTTATATGAGGATAAGAAGCTTTCTAAGAAGGAAGGATGTTATCTTACTCATTTGGAACCACTTTATCCGTATTTGAATCAACAAGCACCTGACTTTACTCATCAATTTTTACTTCGTACTAGTTTTATTACGGATAATGAGTTACTTTCGTGTTATGTTAAACTTCGTGAACTAGAAGGTAAGCGTAATTCTTCTGTCGTTTTTGAAAATCAACCTATTATCGATTATTTACATTATAAGTTAGGCTTTTTAGAAGGAAAAGCTGTACGATTATCAGAGAAAAGTGGGGTTCGTCTTCAAATCTCTGATACGGAACTTTCTTTTGATAATTTCTATCAATTAGGGTTTCATGCAGCTTATCACTATTATCAATATCATCCTGAGGAACTAGCTAAAGGAACAGAAAATAATGAAGAATTTATTCAACAGAAATTTGCGGAAAGCGTGATGCTTCATAATATGATTTATCATAAAGAAAAACCAATGTTGAAAGTAAAGATTGATGAGAGGAAGTAAGTAATGAGTAAAATAAGGGTAATGGATGAGGTTCTAGCGAACAAGATTGCGGCAGGAGAAGTTGTCGAAAAATGCATGAATGTCGTTAAGGAATTGGTAGAAAATGCGATCGATGCGAAGAGTACAGTCATTAAGATTGATTTAGAAGATTCTGGAGTTAAAAAGATTAAGGTTACAGATAATGGAATTGGCATGGATAAAGAAGATGCGGTGTTGGCCTTTTCTAGACATGCGACTTCTAAATTAAAAGCGGTAGATGACTTGTTTAATATTGATAGTTTAGGCTTTCGTGGGGAAGCACTTCCTTCGATTGCGAGTGTGTCTCATGTTACATTAAGAACTTCTGATGGTGTGAGTGGTACGGAAGTCATTATTAATGGGGGAAAGATGTTAAGTGTTTCTTCTTGTGATCTAAGAGAAGGGACTAGTATTATTGTTGAAGATTTATTTTATAATACTCCAGTTCGTTTAAAGTATTTAAAGAGTTTGTATACAGAACTTGCTTATATTAGTGAGTATGTAGATAAAATGGCGCTAAGTTTTCCCGATATTAAGTTTATTTTGACTAATAATGAGAAAACTTTACTCAATACGGATGGTAGTGGACGACTACTTAAAGTGATTCATGATATTTATGGATTAGCGGTAACGAAAAAAATGATTGAAGTTCAAGGAGAAAATAACGATTATGAAATTCATGGTTATATTTCTTATCCTGAAGTGATGAAGAGTAATAAAAATGCGATTACGACTTTAGTAAACGGTAGAGTGATTAAAAATCATGAGTTAATTCGAATGATTACCGATAGTTATCATACCTATACCCCACCCGATAAATTTCCGATTATTGTTTTACAGATCGAAGTAGATCCCGCTTTAATCGATGTGAATATTCATCCGACGAAGATGGATATTAAGTTTTCGAAGATGGATACATTAAAGGAACTAGTTACGGAAATTATTACTAAGCAATTAGAAAAATTAACATTAATTCCTGATGCTTCTTTGGAAACAAAAGTAGAAGAGAATGGAAAGACGATAATTAGTACCAATTATACACCAGGAAGTATTCAGGAATTTGATGTTCAACAAAAAGAACAAGAGTTTCAAGAATTTGAAAAGATGACTTTAGATTTCGAAGCGAGGGAACCTTCAACTTCTTATTCTTCATTAGATAAAACGGAAAGCGAAGATTCTTCTTCCCTTCGACAAGAGGAAAACTCTTCAGTTACTTCAAAAGAGAGAATTAAAAAGATGTATCCAGTTGGTTTAGTTCATGGAACGTATATTATTGCCGAGAATGAAGATGGGATGTTTATTATCGATCAGCATGCGGCGAATGAGCGAATTAATTACGAGTATTATTTACGAGAATTAGCTAATCCCGAACGAGTAGTTACTGATTTGTTGGTACCGATTACTTTGGAGTTTCCGACGAATGAATACTTGATTTTGAAACAAAATTTTTCTCTTTTAGACAAGATAGGATTTGGATATGAAGAATTTGGATTTCAAACGATTGTGATTCGTTCTTTACCTGTTTGGTTGACAAAAGCTAAAACAGAACAAGCTGTTCGACAAATTATCGATATTATTATTACTCAAGAAGACTTTCAAATGGAGAAATTTCTCCATCATATCGCCGCAACGGTTGCTTGTAAAGCGTCGATTAAAGCGAATGATCATATCATGCAAAAAGATATGGAAGTATTATTAGAACGTCTTCGTGATTGTGAAAATCCGTTTACTTGTCCACACGGAAGACCGACAATTATTACTTATTCTAAGTATGATTTAGAAAAATTATTTAAACGATCGATGTAGGGAGAATTTTTTATGGAACAAGAATTATTAAAACGCTTTGTGCGAGAAGTGAAACATGATCCGAGTTTATACTCTTATTATCTTAGAACCGCAATACCTTCTATTTTAAATGAATATCTTATGTTTTTACAAAAACAAACTAAAAATAACATTTCTTTTGCGAAAGGAATTCGTAGATATCATTTACTTAAGGATAGTGATCATCTTTTAGAAACGGTGATTCACGATGAATACAGTGTATCTTCTTATTTGGAACAACCTAATTCTAATATCCTTGTTTCCTCATACGGGAAGTTGGTTATTCGAAAACCTTTAGATCCGGAAGTGATACTTTCTTCTTCTACTTGTTATATTAGTAATGGTGTTTATGAAGATACTGAAAGTATCATTCATGAATTACTACATCGTGGAAGTTTTATTGTAGGGGTATGCGATAGTGAAGATTCTTTATTTTTTCAAGAGAATATGAAACAGTTGAAAGAACTTGAGGCTATTATTCATAAAAGTGATCACAAGATTCAACTACGGAAAATTAAGCATAGACAACATCGAGATACGTTTTATGCTCTTTATCATCGGGATCGTGATTTTTTATGATTATCTGTATTGTGGGACCAACAGGGGTTGGCAAGACAAAGTTAAGTGTTGAGCTTGCGAAAAAGTTAAATGCTGAAATTATCAATGCGGATAGTATGCAAGTTTATCGTCATTTAGATATTGCGACCGCTAAAATCAAAGAAGAGGAAAAGGAAGGTATTCCTCATCATTTGTTTGATATCGTTGATCCGGAAGATATCTATACGGTTTATGATTATCAAAAGGATTGTCGGAAGAAGATAAAAGAAATTTCTTCTCGTGGGAAAAATATTATTTTAGTTGGCGGGACAGGACTTTATTTGAAAGCAGCTTTATTTGATTACCGTTTTCCTAAGGAAGAAAAGACCGGAAAAGAGAATTTGTCTACTGAAGAACTTATTACTAAGCTTCATCAGTATACTGATCATATTGATGTAGATTTACATAATCAAAGACGACTTCAACGTTTATTAGAACGCTATGAAAATGGAACTGTAGAAGAGAAAAAAGGGGATCAACCTTTATATGACTTTAAGATCATTGGTTTGACTCTCGATCGGGATGTTTTATATCAACGAATCAATCAAAGAGTAGATCAAATGGTAGAAGAAGGGGTGATCGAAGAGGCAAGATCTTTTTATGATCAAAATCTTCGTAGTAAAGCCCTACTAACAGGAATTGGCTATAAAGAGTTATATTCCTATTTCGATGGAGAATGTTCAAAAGAAGAAGCCATAGAGAAGATAAAACAAAATTCTAGGCGTTATGCTAAAAGACAGTATACTTTTTTCAATCATCAGTTTAAAGATATTGTTTGGCTTTCAGTGAATTTAAATCATTTTGAACAAACTGTAGAAGAAGCATTAGATATCATTAGGAAGTGAAGACAGAATGGAAACTTTAGGACAAAGAATATACAGAATCGACGAAGTGATTTGGGATATTTATCATCGTTTAATTTATTATCCAGAAGATAGTAGTATCTATCAAGAGATTAAAGAAATTTTACGTATTGCGGTAGATCAAGAACAAAAACTATACGCTCAGTTAAAAACTGACTCAGTAGATTATCGAAATCTTATTTATCAGTTAGATAGCTTTTATCAAAAACCTTCAACAGTAGATTCTGAAGAAGAAATTAAAAAATCTTCTATTATGGGCAGAATAGAATCTAGGTTAACTAGTCGAGATTCGTATTTGTTTTTGCCTTATCATGAGATTATGGATGAGGTGGGTTCTAGAGAAACTAAAGTACTGGATGAGTGTATCGGGGAGAATATCTTTACTCATGTAGTTTTTAATGATTTTGAGTTCCTTCAATTTTCTGTTACGAAAAGTTTTATTGATCAAGTCGAACCAG
The DNA here is from genome assembly GCA_900543675.1 of uncultured Mycoplasmatota bacterium. GTDB lineage: Bacteria > Bacillota_I > Bacilli_A > RF39 > UBA660 > Alloscybalousia. The sequence continues at coordinate 35,983 of UQRY01000011.1, read as the reverse complement.
AAAAAAATTTACAAATCAAAATGTGGTGTTGTGAACAAACATTTTTATCTCCAGTTTTAGAATATGGCTTTTTTTATCCAGAACAAGCTAAAAATAGTTTGTTGTCTCATGAGCTCATTAATCATGCTAACTCTATTAGACAGAAAGACATGTTAAAAAATTGGATGGTTTCTTATATTGACGAGTTTCTTGCCGGAATTGCCTACGACGTCTGGTATTTGCTTTGTGAACAGATAAGGCAAGAAGAAAAAATTGATTTGTCTTTTATTCCATTACATGCTTTATATTTATTGATACCAGATGATTATAAGGATGATTTTATTACTAGAATCAAAAGATTATTTCAGGAATTTAATTTTAGGGAACCAGAATTAGACGAAGAAGAAATTTCTCTTGTTTTTGTGATTGTTGATGATTTCTTTCAGCAAATAGAAAATGAAAAACAAGAACGAGAAAACGAAAACAGGTTAACACTAACTAAACAGATAGGAGATCATCGTGAATAAAGACATTATATATCATAAACTTAAACCATATATTGTTGGTAGAATAAAAAAAGTAGATTATTTGGGAATTACTACCGAAGAGATTTTTTCTTTTTTAGAAACAGAAATAAAAGTGGAAGAAGAAATTGATTTAGATGAACTAAAAGAAAAAGTAAATAACTTTTTATTGAGTCAGGGAGAGAAAAAATTACTTGATGAAAAAAGTGCTTTTGATATTGTAAAAGCTTATATTGCCAAGAGGTTTAAGGGGCATCGTACTGTAGATGATGCATTAGGTAATTTAGAAAAATTATCTTTATTTTTTACTCAGTATAATTATTTACCTAATCCTGATATGATGATGAAAATTATAGAGGAAAACAAAAAATTATGGCAAAGTGTAGAGAGGATTTTTAAAGAATATCGAGAAGAATTTATATCGGGGAATGGGGACGAAGTATTAAACGATACAAATATTTTATTTATGATAGATTGTTATTGTTTGATCAATAATATTGAAAAGAAATTTACCCCAGAAATTGACTTTAATGGAGAAGGAAATATTACTGATAGCGTTGCTATGTATTTGAGAGAAATTGGTAAGTATCCTCTGCTAACTAAAGAAGAAGAATCATTTCTTGCTTATCGGGTAAAAGAAGGGGATATTAAGGCTAAAGAACGGTTGGTAGAGTGTAATTTACGGCTGGTTGTTTCCATTACGAAAAGATTTAGAGATAGAGGTATGGAATTTTTAGATTTAATCCAAGAAGGAAATATTGGATTAATGATGGCAATTGATAGATTTGATGTAGAGAAGGGGTTCCCACTTTCTGTCTATGCTATTTGGTGGATTAAACAGGCTGTGCTTCGAGCACTATATAATAAAGGGAATGATATTAGAATACCGGTATGGAAAAATCAAAAAATATCCGCATACAAGAAAGTGCGTGCACAGTTAAAATTAGAAATTGGACAGGATCCGACAATAGAAGAAGTTGCTGCTAAATTAGAAATACCGGTTGCGGAAGCGATAGAACTTGACAAGTTAACTTTAGGTGTGATTAGTTTAAATACGTTTGTTAATCATGATAAGGATAGTGACAATGTTGATGGTGTCGATGAAATAGAATTAGAATCCTCTGTTTCTACTCGTGAAAATACTGTGGATGATCGTGCTATTTTAAATTTGTTACCTGCTCAGATCAATAGTTTATTTCAACAAGCTAAGTTAAAGCCCCGAGAAAAAGAAATTATTATATTACGATATGGATTAAATGGGGATAAAAAGTGGACTTTTCGGGAACTTAGTGAACGATATCATATATCAGATGAAAGAGTAAGACAAATCGAATTATTAGGATTAAAGCGATTAAGAACGTTTAATGGAATACAATTATTTGCTGATTATACAGATGATCCTAGTCAATCTTTAGAAAATATTGAAAATTTTAAAGAATTGTATAAAGATCCGGCGAATAATAAAAGAGTGTTATTTAAAGAAAAAAAGAAAACGAATAAAAGAAAACCTTCTGAACATCAAGAATTAGAAAATACCGAAAGTCAATCCTTAGTTAAAGTGGTGGAACCTACAACTTCAAAAGACGAGGTATCAGTTGTAGAAGAAGCTCGAGTAAAAAAAGATTTAGTAACTAAAGACGAATCACCTAAGGGGATAAATGCAACCAGATTATCAAAAGAAGCTATAGATATAGAAAAACAGGATTATCAAAAGATATTAGATTTCTTAAAGATGCCAACTTTTCAGCAAATGGTAGATACTTTATCCGCAAAGGAAGCCATTATTGTTTCGTTAAAACTTGGTTATGTTGATGGAAAATACTTTTCTACTGAGGCGATTGCTAACTTTTTAGGAATAGAAAAAGAAGGAGTTTTGGAGACAATGAAAAGAGTACTGTTGTTGTATAAGGAAAATATTAATCAAGCTATTGATTCTGTAATTGAACAGGAAAGCACAAGCCAAAGACAAAAAGTAAAGTACTAATTCATACTATAATGATCAAATTTATTGCGTTATCGATAATTAGTACGAATTTTTTGAAATTGTATAGATTGTATTTAATTTAGAAAAAAAGGAAACTACAAGTAAAAATATTTGTAGTTTTTCTTTTTTTGAAAAAGATGAAAAATAGTTATTTTTTTCTAAGTCATATGCTATAATGAAGAAGAATAGGAGTAAAGTTTGTTATAAAAAACAAAGTATATGGTTAGATTCTATTCGAAAAAATGCTTAAAAAGAGAGGGATGAATTTATGGGTTTTATTAAAGCATTTTCTGGTGCCATAGGTGGTGCATTTGCTGATCAATGGAAAGATTTTTATAAGCCAATGCCAGGTGTTCCAGAAACAGCAGCCTTGTTTAGAGCAGTACCACAAGGTACCAATAATGATCGAGGATCTAATACAAAAGGATCAGATAATATTATTACTAATGGTAGTAAGATTATTGTACCAGAAGGATGTGCTTTAGTTACATTACAAGATGGGCAAATTACTGGTGTTATTGCAGAAGCAGGAGGATTTGAATTTAGAAGTGATGATCCAAATTCTAAGTCAATGTTCTCTGGAGATGGAATTCTATCTTCTACTTTTGGTCAATCTTGGGATAGATTTAAATTCGGAGGTCAACCTGGTAGTGAACAACTTGCTTTTTATGTGAATTTAAAGGAAATTCCTAATAATCGTTTTGGTACTCAATCAGAAATTTATTGGGATGATGCGTATTTAAATGCACAAGTTGGGGCAGTGACAAGAGGAACGTATTCATTAAAAATCGTTGATCCAGTCTTATTTGTTAAGAATTTTGTTCCTGCTAAGTATTTGGTTGCTGATGCTCCAGTATTTGATTTAGCAGATATGGATAGTGATGCTGGTACTCAATTGTTTAATGAAGTAGTAGGTACATTATCAGCAGCATTTTCTAATTATACGAACGATCCTAGTAAAGGGAATCGAATTAGTAGAATTCAAGGTGATCAGATAGGTTTTGCAGCGGCAATGAGTAAAGCAGTAGAAGATGCTTATCATTGGAAAAGTGATCGTGGACTTGAAATTGTCAAAACAGCTATTCTTGCGATCGAATATGATGAAGATACTAAGAAGTTACTTAGTGATGTTAAGAAGGCAGATGCGTTAAGTGGCGCTCGTGGAAATTCCTTTATGCAACAATCTCTTGCTCGTGGTATGCAATCAGCAGGTGAAACTGGTGGTGGAAGTGGAATGGCTTTCATGGGTATGGGAATGAATGTTGCTGGTGGTATGATGCAAGGAATGAATCAACCACAACAAGCTACAACTAATCCGTTTATTAATGTGGCTCCACAGCAAGCGCAACAAGCACCTACTGTTCCTCAGTCTCAACCTGCTCCACAACAGGAAACAGTTCAACCTTCAGCGTCTACTCCTGCTCAAGAAGATCCTTATACTAAATTAACAGAAATGAAAAAATTGCTAGATGCTGGAGTAATTACTCAAGCTGATTTCGATGCAGTAAAAGCTAAACTTTTAGGAATTTAGTCATATGCCAGATAGTAAATTAGAAAAGGAAATCTTAGAACAGTCCCAAAAGGATTCGACGGATACGACTACGGTTATTAAAACTGATGTAGGGGCGAAAGATGGACAGAATAAATGTCCTAAATGTGGGGCTACTGATATTTCCTTAAATACAAAAACTGGTAAATTGCGATGCAATTTCTGTCGTCATGAATTTGAACCGGAAAAAGTAGAAGGATTAGAAACAGATATTAGTCAGTTAAAGGGACAAGTGATGGGTTCTGGTGCTCAAGATATTGTCGCTGATACTAACGATGTTGTTACTTTTAAGTGCAGTAGTTGTGGAGCTGAGGTTGTTATCGATACAGCTTCCTCTCTTCAAGCAAGATGTCACTGGTGTAGAAATACTTTATCTATTAATCAGCAGATTCCAAATGGTAGTGTACCGGATGTTGTTTTACCGTTTCAAATTACTAAGGAAGAAGCCAAAAAACAGATTGAAGGTTTTGTTGCTAAGAGAAAGTTTTTTGCCAATCCAAAATTTAAAGAAGAATTTACAACTGAAAATATTATGGGAGTATATTTTCCCTATATGGTAATTGATGTTAACTCTCATGCTAAATTAGTTGGACAGGGTGAACATTTAGTAAGAAGATATACTCGTGGTAGTGGAGATAATGCTAGAACGTATTATGATGCGGACTTGTATCATGTCGAAAGAGAATTTGATTTGACGATTAATGGATTGACTGTTGAATCCAGTTCTGAACGTTTGAATAAAAAAGCAGAGGATAAAACCAATAATGTCATTAACGCAATTATGCCGTTTGATATTGAAAATTGTGTCAAATATAACGCTAATTATCTAAAAGGATATACTTCTGAAAAAAGAGATACTAATATTGATGAGTTGAAAACATTAGTGAATAGACAGTCTAAAGATATTGCTAGATTCTCTGCTAATGATACCCTTAAACAGTATGATCGTGGTGTTAGATGGGCTAGTGAAGAATTTGATGTGAAAGGTCAACAATGGCAGGCAGCTTATTTACCAGTATGGTTATATAGTTATCAACAAGTAAAAGGAAATAACAAGATTTTACACTATGTAGCGGTTAATGCTAGAACCAAAGAAGTCATGGGTAGTGTACCCATTCATATGCCTAAATTAATTGGTATATCTTGTATTGTAGAATTAGTTGCTTTCTTTGCTATGTTATTTGTTGATTTTGATTATAGTTTTCTTTTCTTATTATCCGGATTTTTGTATTTTTGGTTTATGTATAGTAGGTATCGTAATTCCAATGCTAGACATAAGCATGAAACTGAAACAAAAAGTGAGATGCAAAATTTAAGAAAAGTAGATGATTTTATTAAAAAAGAAAAGGGACTTTCCAATTCTAGAATGGAAGGGGCCAATAATACTCGAGTTAGTGGTGAAGATTCATTAGCGACTGATCTTTTAGATACAATAGCGGATAACCATGTAGTAACTGGATTTATCAAAGATACTTTAGAAAAAGAGATGAAGGACTAAATCATCTCTTTTTGTGTGTAAAAAAACCATTAGTTTTTGACTAATGATTTTGATTAAGCTGCGGCTTCAATATAGACACTTTTATCGTAAATATGTTGATCATTTTCTTTTTCTAATAATTCATCTGTCGTAATTAAAAAGTAATCATATTCTAAGATATCTTCACCAGTATCTGTTACAGGATCATCCCAGGTTAGATCTAAGTGATACCAAGTTCCGTTTACTTTAACAAAGTTCCATATGTGATTTTCACTCGCAATTTTAAAGTTTTCAATCCCTAAACGATCTAAAAAGATTTTCATCGAATCAGCATAGCCACCACAAATAGCGTAATGTTCAAGTAATGCTCCATAAGCAATATCAGAATGATATTTTTTTATCTTGTTATCGCTTCTATCTTTGTCATATTTGGTATTATTGATAATATAATCGTGAATGGTTTTGATTTTTTCTTCATCGGTCATTTCAGGAGTAAGTAAAGAGGCAATTAATTCATCGACAACCGCATCTATTTCGGTGATTTGTTCATCAGTATAAGTATGGTGAATCGTCATTTGTACTTTTCCTAAGCTATCGAATTCGGTTTCAATATGACTGAAACTGTTATAGACTTGAACGAAGTTATTGATGTTAGAAAGTAAAGATTGATTATTAGATATATAATTTACATCATTAATACATTCTTTGTATTCTTCAGGACAGTAAAAGACAAAATCAGTCATTCCTGAATTAATTACTGTGTAATAAATATTTAAGATATCTTGCTTATTGTGAGGGGTAAAGTCATCGGTAATTTGAACAAATTGATAATCACGGTTACTGGCATATTCATTATTGTTTAAAACACTGTTTGTTTTTTTAGCCGTTAAGAAGTTGTCTACAATAAAACCGACAATTTCTTGATTATAGAAGATAGTAACTAAAAAAATGGCTACTAAGAGTACTAAAGTTATTATTTTTTTCATATCATCACCCTATACTCATTATAACAAACACAAAATAAAAAAAGAAGTAAAACTTTTACTCCATTTCATTTTTCTTTTTCATCAATCTTGATTTTTCTCTAGCTGCTTTATTTTTATGTACTAAGCCACTTGAAACAGCTTTATCGATTCTTTTTACTGCTGTATTTAATTCTACTTCAGCTTGTTCTTTATCGTTTGCTTTTACGGCTTTTTCGAACTTTTTCATTGCTGTTTTCATACTAGACTCTACAACATTGTTTTGTTCTTTTCTTTTAGCACTTGTGATCACTCTTTTTTTCGCACTCTTGATATTTGGCATGTTTTCACCTCACTTTTATAACAGTTTAATTCTAACAAACTTTTCCTAAAAAAGCAAATAAAAGTTATGTTTTTTCTAGATAATTTGTATCTTATTGGTAATTTTTTGAATCCCTTATCTATAATACTCTCTTTTTTTGTGTTTATTGTATCCTTTTATTATGGAAAATACTAATGGATAAATGTAGTGATAGTAGGAACTGTTTTACTGAGGTTAAGTTAAAAAATATAGGTAAAGGATACTATGTTAGCTTATAAAAGATAATATATAAAGTTTTGACATAAAATTCCTATTTTGGTAAAGAATAAAAATGGGTGATACCGTGAATAAAGAAATAGATATGAAAAATTACCAAGTGAGAACGGATTTATTAATCGATTTATATACTGGTGAATATGATAAGGAAAAAGTAGATCTTCATACGGAAAAGGATCGTGATATAGAGGTTGTCGATATTGTGATCAAGGATGAAGAAAATGAATTTAAAAAGAAAAAAGGAAAGTATACAACCGTTGCGTTTTCTGATGTTACCGATAAGGAAAATCAAAAACGAGTAGAGGAAGTGATTACTCGTTATTTGAAAGCGATGTTGGACTATTTACATATTTCTCCTGATGCGTCATGTTTAGTGGTTGGTTTAGGTAATAGAGAGTCTACTCCTGATTCGTTAGGACCACGTGTAATAGAAAAGGTATTGGTAACGAAATATTTGTTTGATACCCCAGGAATACAAGTCTCAAGTGATTATCGCAATGTTTCTGTATTTTCTCCAGGTGTACTCGCTACGACAGGAATAGAAAGCAGTGAGATGATTTTAGGAATTGTTGAACGAACCAAGCCTGATTTTTTAATCGTTATCGATGCTTTAGCCTCTACCTCGTTAGATAGAATTAATAAAACAATTCAGATGACCGATAGTGGGATTCATCCTGGAAGTGGGATTGGTAATAATCGTAAAGAGATTAATCAGGAAAGTTTAGGTATACCCGTTATTTCTATTGGTGTTCCAACTGTGATTGAAGCGATTACTGTAGTTAGTGATACGATCCAATATTTATATAAACATTTCGCTTATAATAAAGAGAATTTGAATAAGAATAAATTTATTCCCATTACTAAACGTGATTACCGAGAGTTTAGTGGAGAATTAAATCAGGAAGAAAAAGAAGAATTGTTTGGTCATATAGGTTTACTTAGTGAAGATGAGAGAAAAGAATTGATTTTTGAAGTATTAACGCCGATTGGCTATAATATGATGGTAACCCCTAAAGAGATCGATTTTCTAATGGAAAAATTATCTAGTGTGATTGCTAGTAGTATAAATTGTTCTCTTCATAAAAATTTCGACATATAATTCGTTTAGAGCCTGTTATAGTATAGGAAAAGTAGGTGATAAAACGAAAAAAAGAAAATTAAAGAAAAAGAAAAACTATTTATTTAGATTTTGTCTATTACTAATAATATTTGGTTTATCTTTTTCTTTTACTATGAGTAAAATATCTAATCAAAAAAATATCAGTAATAGTGAATTTGTACGGTTGTTGTTGGCAGAAGGAAATCCTAATTTTACGGTTCAAAAGAAGGAAAAAAAGAACTTTCTAGATTCTTTTTTCTCTCTTTTTCATATCGATTTAGCGAATCCTTTTCAAATGATTAAGAGTAATTATTCTTATCAGGATTATGCAGATAATTCTAGTGATGAAGAAGAACAGCCAACGGGAAGTGAATATGTAGAAGATCCATATCCAGAAAAGGAAGTAACAGAACCTATCGTTTATTTATATAATACTCACCAATTAGAGGAATATAAACAAGAAAATCAAGAGAGTTATAATGTTACCCCTAATGTGATGATGTTGAGTTATATTGTGAGGGAAAAACTAAATGATAAGGGTATTCCTACTATTGTCGAAGAAAACGATGTATCCGCCTTTTTACAGGCTAATAATTGGAGTTATGCTTCTAGTTATAAGGTGACAAGGTTATTGATGGAAGACGCCAAAACAAAGAATCCTACACTTAAGTATTTTATTGATCTACATCGAGATTCTGTATCGAAAAGTATTTCTACTGCGACGATTAATGGAAAAAACTATGCTAAGATTTTGTTTATTATTGGCTTAGAAAACCCGAATTATCAAGAAAATTTAACTGTGACTACGACTATTAATAATATGTTAGAAGAAAAGTACCCAGGTATTACCAGAGGAATTTATAAAAAAGAAGGGAAAGGAGTGAATGGAGTATATAATCAAGATTTTGATAAGAATACGATTTTATTTGAAGTAGGTGGGCCAGAGAATACGATTGAAGAAGTACTAAATACGGCTGATGCAATCTCTACTGTATTGGCAGAATATATAAGGGGGATATATGAAAAATAACGTACTTAGAATTATCTTTTTGACGTTAGTATTTCTTTTTGTTGGATTGTACAGTGCTTCTAATGCCGGTTATATTGATTATCAGGCTAGAAATCAGATGGTTTTAACAGAAGAACAGATTAAGAAATTTGAAGAAGATGTTAAAGAAAATAAACCGATCGATATTGAAAACTATGTGATCAATAAGGAAGAAACTTATAATAATAATTTATCTAGGTTATCGTTAAAGCTATCTAACGCAATTGGAAAAACGTTTCAAAGTACATTAGATTATTTGTTTGGAAAACTGGAGGGAATGATGAATGGGTAAAAGGTAGACATCTTGTTTACTTTTTCTTTTGATTTATTTTCTATGTATACGGGAAAATCTTGCCTAAAAAGTTAAAATAAGTTAAAATGTAACTAAGAATAGTAGGAAAATAGGACAAGGAATTTATGAGAAAAAGGATTGGTGTAAATAGTGAAAAAGCGAAAGTTTACGTGGAAGCCTGGGTACAAGTATTTAATTGTCTTAGGTATTTTCTTGTGTTTATGTTTGGTCAATTCTTCTTATTCTTTTTATAAGGAAACTAAAGAGAATAAGAATGCCCTTTATTTAGAAGGAGTAAATCTTGTTTATACAATTACTTCTCCTAGTCTTAGTGATAATCGGATTGTTGTTTCTGGAAATTCTAGTACAACAGTTCCCCTTCAGATCACAAGTACGAATGCAAAAGATACAGAATATGAGTTGTATTATCAAATTGTAGAATCTTTAAGTATAGATGAAGTAAATAAAGTTACAGTAGAGTGTATTGATTCTAAAACTCAAGATTTACCGACTGGCTCCATCTCTACGAACGGAATGAAAACAGTCGTTATTGAAATAAAGAATAACAATGATGCTTCTGTTACTATTGAATTTGGTGTTCAAGGAGGATTATCTGGAAAAGAGTTGGTATTAGAACAAGGAGATTCTGTTCCAGTTGTTTCTTCTATAGAATTGGTGGATGCATTTAAATCTGAAGCGGTATTAGATAATATTGCCAGTACTTATGTAACTTCATCTACTGGGATTAATTTTCACCAAATTTCAAGTGATACGAATGGCAAAGGGTTATATATCTTGCACGGAACTGAGAATGATAAGTATCCGATTATGTATTATCGAGGGGCAGTAAAGAATAATAACGTGAAGTTTGCGAACTTTTGTTGGAAAATCGTAAGAACGACCGAGACTGGTGGAATAAAGTTAATCTATAATGGAGATCCTGATGAAAATGGCCAATGTACGGCTACTGGTACAGATACTTTAATAGGCAAAACAGGTTTTAATAGTTCTGGAGATAATGCATATTTAGGTTATATGTATGGTACCCCAAATTCTTCTAGTTATACAGAAACACATAAAAATGTTTATGATTCAAAGATTAAGATTATTATTGATGAATGGTATGGTAATTATTTGAATAAATATACTGATGAAATTGAAGATACTGTGTGGTGTAATGATAGAAGTATTGTATCCAGTTCTCTCGGAAATGGAACTGGTGTGTCAGAAACTTATTATGGTGCAAGTTCTAGACTATATACAATTACTGGTATAATTACTACTCCTAGTTTAGAATGCATCAATGCAAATGATCGCTTTGCGGTAAGTGAAGAAAATGGAAATGGGGCATTAACTTATCCAATTGCTTTGTTAACAGCAGATGAAATGATTTATGCGGGAGCACGTTATGGAAAAGAAAATAATAGTTATTATTTGAATAACGGGGATAGCTATTGGTCATTATCTCTCTACGGTTTTGGTGGAAATGTGGCCCGTATGTTTTATGCAGATGCTTCAGAATCTCTTACCGTATGGTATCTTTATGCGACAAATGGGGTTCGCCCGGCTATTTCTCTTAAGTCAGGTACAAATGCGATTATCTTATCAACTATCATCTATAGATATTAGTAGAATTGAAAGAGCAATTGAACTAGGTAGATTTAACGAAAATCATTTGGGAAAAATTGGATGGTATTTAATTGGATTATCAATAGATGAAGTTACTCTTTTTTTGGATGCATTATCTAATACAACTATCGTTCATTCCACTGTTTTAATGAGTTTATTTGAAATTACAAGAAAGAATAAAGCTGATGAATTATTAATGTCTTATATTAGGAAACGATTAACTCTATTAGATTATAGTCAATTAGATAATGATAGAAATATCCATGATGAATATATTATTTCAGAGCATATTAAAACTTCTTTTTTAGAAGAAGTTGGTGAAATAGAAGCAGGAATAATTTTCAACATATTAATAACTTAGTAATGAAAAACATGGGTATGAAGAAAGATTTAATTGATTTGAATAAATATATATTTTCAAACGCACTTAAATGTGCTATAATTTAAGTGTGAAAGGAAAATAAATATGGAGTATGAAAGTAAGATTTTAAAATTATTTAAAAATGGCTATTTGACTACCAAAGATGTTACTGATAATAATATTCCTAGGACTTATCTTACTAAACTTATTAAAGAAAATGAAATAGAAAGAGTAAGTCGTGGAGTATATATTAAAAAGAATGTTTTGGTAGATGAATTTGTGATTTTACAAAATAAAAGTAAGTATGCAATTTATTCTAATACGACAGCTTTATATTTGCATGGATTGTCTAATCGAATTCCTATTAGATATGATATTACAGTTAAAAGTGGTTACAAGGGTTCACTTCAAAAAGAAAAGAATGTTAATTTATTTTATACGAAAAAAGAATTACTTGAAATAGGGGTCATTGACTATAAACTTGATTCAGGGAATGTTATAAGAGTTTATGACTTAGATAAAACTATTTGTGATATTATTAGAAATAAAAAGAAAATAGATGCTGAAATTTTTAATAAGGCTATTAGAGAATATTTTTATAGTAAAAAGAAAAACACTTTAAAACTATATGAATACGCTAAAAAGATGAATATTTATAATAAAGTAAGAGATACTTTTGAGGTGTTTGGATGATCAAAAATAGAGATAGTCTAAAAGCAAAAGTATCTAACTTATCTAAGAAAACTAACATACCTAATAAATATTTAATTCAACACTTTATGTTTGAAGCTTTATTAAAAAGAATATCAATGTCTATTTATAAAGATAAATTTATTATTAAAGGTGGGCTTTTATTATCATCTATCTTTGGCGTTAATTTAAGAAGTACTATGGATTTAGATACTACTATAAAAGGTCTACCACTAGACAGAGAAACGATTACTAAAGTTATTAATGAAATTATTAGTATTGATATAGAAGATAATATCAAACTTGAAATAGAAAATATTAAAGATATCAGAGAAGAAGAATTATATTCAGGATTTGAAGTTAATTTAAAAACTGAATTTGATGGTTTAAAAACTAATTTAATGATTGATATAACTACTGGAGATGTTATCACTTATAAAGAAGTAGAGTTTAAATATAGTACCATATTTGAAAATGAAACCATTAATATTATGACTTATAATTATGAAACAATTATTGCTGAAAAGTTTGAATCAATCATTAGTAGAAATATTGATAATACTAGAATGAAAGATTACTATGATTTATATATGTTTGTTAATTTAAAATGGAATGACATTAATAAAGACACTTTAAGAAAAGCAATTATTAATACGTCTAAAGCCCGTGAAACATTAGACTATATTGATAATGCTAGCAAATACATAGAATTAATTAGTAATGATTCAAGATTAAAATCATTATGGAATAGCTATCAAAATAATTATGAATATGCAAAAGATATAGAGTTTATTGATACAATAAATGCTATTAAAGGAATTAGTGAAATTATAGTGCCAGTTGGTGTTTAAAGTAGAATAAAGTAAGAATGACTAACTGATAAATTAAAACAAGAGTTGTTATGATAAATTCTACTTTATGGAGGATACTGAAAAAATTAGGCTTTATTAGACAAAATAAAACTAGTTTAATATATTTTTTAAATGTTCTAATTGAAGATTATTAATAGACTATTACTAAAGAACAATAGTGTACACTTTAAGAAATAATAAAAATATAAGGAGAGGATTTTATGCAATTAATACTTTGTGGTGGAGGTTCTGGTGATCAAAATACATTAGCAAATCAAAAGCTTAACAAAATCATTGATCATACAAGACCGATATTATATATACCACTTGCTATGAACGAAGAAGAGCATTCTTATGATAGTTGTTATGAGTGGATTCAAGGAGAGTTAGCAAATATAGATATTCCATATATTGAGATGGTTAGAACATTTGAAGAACTTGCTTCTAAAGATTTTAACCATTATGCAACATTATTTATTGGTGGTGGGAATACCTATAAATTATTATTAGGTTTAAAGCAAAGTGGAGCTTTTAATAATATTAGGAATTATATCAATAACGATGGAATAGTAATAGGTGGAAGTGCAGGTGCAGTTATATTTGGATATGATATAAATATTATTGCGAGTATGGATAGAAATGATGTTAATTTAACTGATACTAGAGGGTTTGATGTATTGTCAGGAATTTCTATTTTTCCACACTATACTAATAAAAAGTCTAAACTTACTGATGATGAAAATGAAGAAAGATTAAATAAATTTACAAATTCAATTATTAATTTTTCAAAATCAACAGGAAAAGTAATTGCTATACCAGAAGAAGATGCAATCTATGTAAATAATGATAGCATTGAATTATTAGGAACTAGACCTTATTTTACATTTGAAAATGGATTGATAAATAAATTTGACATTGAAGATAACAAACAAATAAAAAGATGATGTAGAGCATTACTCACTCAACATTGTTTTTTGAGAAGATCATTAATAAATAATTAAGAATTTTTATCCAACACAAAATAAGCATAATATGGCATGAATTAGACATAGAATAAACTTGACTCCGTTTTGTTAAGTGCCATAATATAGTAAAATATTAAAAAATTATGTGGAAAGGAACTTTGGTTTATACCAATGCTTTCTTTTTCTTTGCTATATCAAATATAATTGTAATTGAAAATATTTCTTAAATCTTTCTTTATTTTTTGGTATAATATTTCTGGTGGTAAAACATGAGAAAAGAAAACATTCGTAATTTCTCGATCATTGCGCATATTGATCATGGAAAAAGTACTCTTGCGGATCGATTATTAGAAGCAACTGGGGCTCTTTCTAAACGAGAATTAAAAGAACAGACTTTAGATTCGATGGATATTGAGCGTGAACGTGGGATTACGATTAAATTAAATGCAGTAGAGTTAAATTATCATACCGATCATGGAGATTATATTCTTCATTTAATTGACACACCGGGTCATGTTGATTTTTCTTATGAAGTAAGTAGAAGCCTTGCTGCCTGTGAAGGTGCTTTACTTGTTGTTGATGCCGCTCAAGGAATAGAAGCACAGACACTTGCTAATTTATATCTAGCTTTAGAAAATGATTTAACCATTATACCGGTAATTAATAAAATTGATTTACCTAATGCTGATGTAGAAAAGGTAAAACAAGAACTTATCGATGCGATTGGGTTTAGTCCTGATGAGTTTATTTTAACTAGTGCGAAGACGGGAGAAGGAATTGATGATTTGTTAAAAGCGATCGTCGAAAGGATTCCTGCTCCTAAGGGAGAGGAAAAAGCCCCTTTACAAGCATTAATCTTCGATAGCTTCTTTGATTCTTACCGAGGAGTAATTATCTCTTGTCGTATTGTAAATGGTACTCTTCATCGTGGTGATGTTATTCGATTGATGGAAACAAAAGCAGAATATGAAGTAATTGAATTAGGTGTTATGCATCCAAAAGAAGAAAAAAGAGAATATCTAGAAGCTGGAGATGTTGGTTTTATTTCTGCTTCTATTAAGAATATTCAAGATGTTCGAGTAGGGGATACTGTAACGTCAGTGAAAAATCCTGCTTCTTGCCCTTTACCTGGATATCAGCCAATGAAATCAATGGTATTTTGTGGGTTATATCCGATCGAAGCTAGTCAATTTGAAGAATTGCGTGAGGCGTTAGAAAAATTGAAATTAAATGATGCTTCTTTAGTTTTTGAACCAGAAACTTCGGAAGCACTTGGTTTTGGCTTCCGTACTGGATTCTTAGGTTTACTTCATATGGAGATCATCGAAGAGAGAATTGAACGAGAATTTAATATTCCGATTATTGCGACTTCTCCAAGCGTAGTTTATGAAGTAGAACTTACCGATAAGAGTATTATTCATATTGATTCTCCGTCGAAGTTACCAGATCAACAAAGAATTTCTTCTATTCGCGAACCATATGTAAAGACAAGTATTTTTACTCCTAGTGAGTATATTGGTCCGATTATGGAACTTTGCCAAAATAAACGAGGAAATTATTTAAATATGGATTATATTGATCCTAAACGGGTAAATATTCATTATGAGATTCCGCTTTCCGAAATTATTTATGATTTTTTTGATAAATTAAAGTCTTATACGAAAGGATATGCTTCTTTCGATTACGAATTTATTGGTTATCGGGAAAGTAAATTGGTAAAAATGGATATTCTCCTTAATGGAGATGTGGTCGATGCCTTCAGTGTGATTGTTCATAAGGATTTTGCTTATGCGAGGGGGAAAGCGATCGTTAACAGTTTAAAGGAACTCATTCCTAGACAAATGTTTGAGGTACCTATTCAAGCTTCTATCGGCAGTAAAGTGATTGCTCGTACGGATATTAAAGCTCTTCGTAAAAATGTACTGGCTAAGTGTTATGGTGGAGATGTTACTCGTAAACGAAAACTACTTGAAAAACAAAAAGAAGGAAAGAAACGAATGAAACAAATTGGTAGTGTCGAAGTTCCACAAGAAGCCTTTTTAGCAATTTTAAAAATGGATGATTCTAATTAGAGGTAGTTATGGAAACTTCAGTAAAAGCTTGTTATATTCATATTCCTTTTTGTAGTCATATTTGTTCTTATTGTGATTTTTGTAAACTATTTTATGAAGAAAAAATCGTAGATAATTATCTTTTGGCTTTAGAAAAAGAAATAGAAAAAAATTATTGTGGGGAAGTGTTAGAAACCATTTATATTGGTGGAGGGACACCTTCTTCTTTGAATTTAAAACAATTAACATTTTTGTTTTCGATAATCGAAAAATTAAACATGAGTCCCACTTGTGAATTTACGATCGAATGTAATGTTGAAAATATTGATCTAGACAAGTTAAACTTATTTCGCCAACATGGTGTTAATCGAATTAGTCTAGGTGTAGAATCTTTTCAGGATAATTTATTAAAGAAGTTATCTCGCCCATATACTAAACAGGATATTTTTGAAGCTGTTTCTTTGATTCGATCGGTAGGCTTTTCTAATCTTAATGTTGATTTGATGTATGCTCTACCTGGTGAAAGTTTAGAGGATTTACGGAGGGACATAGATGGGGTGTTACAGTTAAATGTTGATCATATTTCTACTTATTCTTTAATGATCGAAGAACATACCTCCCTTTATCTTCAAGGAGTAGAACCAATTGATGAAGAGTTGGATGAAGCTATGTATCATCTTATTTGTCAAGTATTTGCTGAACATGGTTTTACTCATTATGAAATTAGTAATTTTGCGAAAGAAGGTAAGGAATCTAGGCATAATCTTACTTATTGGAAGAATGAACGCTATTATGGCTTCGGTTTAGGGGCAAGTGGTTTTTTAGAGGATATTCGTTATACCAATACCAGAAGTATAGGTAAGTATTGTGAGGGCGAATTCCTTGGCTTTTCAGAAAAGTTATCTGATAAGACTATGCGGGAAAATGAACTTATTTTAGGACTTAGAACTAGTTTGGGAATAGATAAACAGAAATTTATTCGTCGGTATGGAAAAGATTTGAAAGAATTTTTTTCACTCGATCAATTATTAGAGAAAAAATGGATAGTAGAGGAAGTAGATAAGTATTATATACCAGAAGATAAGTGGTATGTATCAAACGAAATCTTACTCTACTTTATAGGAGAGAAGTAATGGAAAAAATAGAAGTATTTAGACAAGAAATTGAATTCATTCATGATTTAAATTTAGTCACAGATTTTGAAACATTAATTAGTAGTCTTCCTGATTATTTTTTTGAGGTGGAAGCATCTACTACAGGGAAATATCATCCTAAGTTTGCGCTTGGACATGGTGGGCTAGTTCGTCATACTAAAGTAGCCGTTCGCTTTGGGTATGAATTATTAAACAACCCTTGTATTGGAGGAAAATATACTTCCCACGAGAAAGATCTTATGTTGATTGCTCTTACTTTACATGATGGCTTAAAGTGTGGTAATCCTAAGGAAAGATATACAAAAGCTGATCATCCGTTATTGGTGTGTGAACATATTAGAGCACAAAAAGAACATTTAACGATGAAGGAAGAAGATGTAGAGTTTATTTGTCATGTGATCTCTAGTCATATGGGGCCTTGGAATACAGATTACTATACGAAAGAAGAAATTCTACCTAAACCAAAAGATAAATATCAAAATTTTGTTCATATGTGTGATTATTTAGCTAGCCGTAAATTTGTTCAAGTTGAATTCGACTCTAACAATAATATTATCGGTTAGTTCTTTTTCTATATCGGCAAAGGAAAAGGGATTAACGGTTTTTCTCGAATAAACGTTCGTTAATGATTGACTTTTTTTCCTTCTTTATTGTATACTGATATTGTTAGTGAGGAAGGTGGATATATGACTGGAAAATTAATCGTCATTGAAGGCACAGATTGTTCTGGTAAAAATACACAGAGTGTCTTACTAGTGAAAAAATTAGTGGCGATGGGTTTAAAAGCAGTAAATTTATCTTTTCCGATGTACGATACTCCGACTGGAAAGATAGTCGGTGGACCATTATTGGGACGTAAAGAAATAGGAACATCTTGGTTTCCTGAAGGATATACTCATGTAGATCCAAAAATCTCTGGTTTATATTATGCGGCAGATAGAAAGTATAATTTTTCTAAGATCGAGAAGTATTTACAAGAAGGGTATTATGTTGTATTAGACCGTTATGTCAGTTCTAACATGGCTCATCAAGGGTCAAAGATTACCGATGATGATGAGAGGTTTAATTTCTTTCGTTGGATTGATAAATTAGAATATTGGTTATTGGAATTACCAAAGGCTGACTTGACTATTTTCTTACATGTTCCTTTTCAATATACAAAGGAATTAATGAAAACTCGTGAATTTACAGATGAAGCAGAAAAGGACGAAGTGCATTTAATCCAAACAGAAAAAACTTATATTGAATTATCAGAGTTATATAATTGGCAAACTGTTGATTGTGTAGAAAATGGAACGATAAAGACAATAGAAGAAATAAGCCAAGAAGTTTTAGAAAAAGTTTTAGCATAAAGAAAAACGATTGAATTTAATCAGTCGTTTTTTTCTTCACTTTCTTCTTTTTCTTCTTCGATACTCATTTCTGCTACTTTAGAATCTGCATCATCTTCGATTTCTACTAATTTATAAATTTCTTCAAAGGTTGTATATCCTTTTACTACTTTATCTAAACCGTCTTGGAGAAGGGTAATGGTATGATTTTTTCCATATACGAACTCTCTAAGAACTTCTTTGTCAGTGTCGTCTCTACTAATAATATCACGAATGTCTTCGTTGATCAGTAGTACTTCTTGAATAGCAATACGGCCTAAGAATCCATTAATGCAGTGTTCACATTTATTTGGTACCCACATTTCGTTGATATTTAACCCTAAGGCGTCTTTAAATACTTTTCTTTCATATGGAGTAGTTGGTCTAATTGTTCTACAAATTGGACATATACGTCTAGCCAATTTTTGAGAGATAATTCCCTCTAATGCAGTAGAGAGCAAGTAACGTTCTACATCCATATCTAGTAATCTTTCGATAGTTGCAAGAGAGTTATTGGTGTGGATGGTAGAAAGTACAAGGTGTCCAGTAATTGATGCACGTACGGCAATTTGTGCTGTTTCTGAGTCACGAATTTCTCCGATTAGAATAACGTTTGGGTCCTGACGTAAAATTGAACGAAGGGCAGCCGCAAAGGTCATACCAATTTCACTATTTACCTGAACTTGATTGATTCCTTCGATATTCATTTCGATCGGGTCTTCAACGGTAATAATATTTGTTTCTTCGTGATTTAGGGATTGTAACATTGAGTAAGTTGTCGTTGACTTACCACTACCAGTAGCTCCAGTTACTAGAATAATTCCGTTTGGTACAGCGAGCATTTGTAAGACTTTTTCGAAATTAACTGGAGAAAAGTCTAGACTATGCAATCCTTCCAAACTTTTACTATAATCTAGAATACGAATTACGACTTTTTCACCTTCGTTGGTTGGAAGTACAGAAACACGCATGTCAAGGTCAATATTATCAATTCTACCTTTAATCGCTCCATCTTGAGGAAGACGGTTTTCCGTAATGTTCATTCCAGAAATTAGTTTTACTCTGGTAACCACATTTCGTTCACTGTCTTTAGGAATAATAGTATGATCCTGTAAATTTCCGTCAACACGCATTCGAATTTTTAAACCATCTTCTAATGGGTCAAAGTGAATATCTGAAGCTCTCGCTTTAACCGCAACTAGAATGATTTTGTTTACTAAATCTACTATAGGTATATTTTCTACATCATATTTAACCATCTTTTATCACCTTAAGCCTTATCCTTTTTATCTTTTCATATTTTTATTTTCCCTATGGTATTTTACATTAAATTATTATATAATAAATTTTAGAGATAATCAATAAAGGAAAGTGAATTTATGAAAAGAATAAAACAAAAGGGGTTTGTCCTCTTGGAAACACTGATTGTTACAGTATTTGTCATGTCAATTTTTGTCTTTGTATACAGAAACAGTGTACCAATGATGGGACAATATGAAAAAATGCAGAACTTTGATGACATCGATAGTGTCTATGCAGCTGATATGATGAAAAGGATGATTACTAACTATGTTGATTTTTCGATCGTCGATGAAAAATTACAGGATGCAACTTATATAGATATAAGTAATTGTAATGATACTACTTATTATCAGGATGCGAGTTATTGTACTAAATTAAAGAATAGTCTTCATATTGAAGAAAATGATGTAGTATTACTTACTAAATATAATCTTTCTAATACGTTGCATGGAACAAATACCAGTTTTCGTACCTTCGTTAATGAAAATGAGTATTTTGATTCGGGTAAATTGAGTAATTTTCGTGATTATTTGAAAACGGTAGCGGATAATGAAGTTTTCTATAATCCAGGGGATAGTACTAACAAGGCAACAGGAGTTTATCGTTTATTTATTTCTAGAACCGTTCCATTGATAGATGGTACAACAGAAACAAGATACGCCAATATCGGTATCTATAAAAGTAAATACGGAGGTTAGTATGAAAAAATTGAATGAAAAGGGAATGTCTGTTATCGAAGTAGTATTAACTTTTGCTTTGATTATGACGATCGTTGCTAGTATTTTGGCATTAATTATGAATTATCGAAATAAAATGCAAACAAATTTAACTTATTTGGATTTGTCGGCTTATAAAAATACCATTACGAAAGAAATTCAAGATGATATTATGCGATTAGGTATCGCGGATATTAATCACGGTGGAGAATGTACTTCAAGTGAATATAGTGGACAATTTAGTGCTTGTAGTAATATTGTATTTAAGACTGGAGTAGAAAAGATATTAGCAGTTTCTAAGATCGATATTACTGATCGTAATTCGGTTTTAAATAAGTATATTCGCTATGGGGATACTAAATATCCCATCGAGGATACTTTACCGAATACAATTCCAGCTGGTAGACAACCTGGTGAGTTTCAGTCGATCTTTGTTAGCGATTCAGACTTCTTATCGGTAGATAGTACGATTTTGGCTGATGGTACAGAGATTAAGATTTATTCGATTGATATTTATATTGAACATATTGATTTCGATGATGATTTTGGTATTCATATTGTAGCGACGAATAACGATGTGTTGACAACAAATTCTTATACTAAGGATTTTGCTTATACTGGTGATGTTCAAACTTATACGATTCCAGTAACAGGAACTTATCGAGTTGAGTTATGGGGAGCATCTGGCGGGGATGTTGGCCCATATAAAGGTGGTTTAGGTGGTTATACAAGTGGATATATTCATTTACAAGCTGGCCAAGTTCTTTATTTCTATGTTGGTGGAGAAGGAAGTCAATCCGCAGTAGGAGGCTGGAATGGTGGCGGTAATTTAGTCGCAGGAGAAGAATATTTTGGTGCGTCCGGTGGTGGCTCAACTGACGTGCGGTTAGTTTCTGGTGCTTGGAATAACTTTGATAGTTTGAAATCACGAATCATGGTAGCTGGTGGTGGCGGTGGAGCTAATTATCGTAATAGAACTTCCGCAACTGAATTAATTCTTTATGGTTCTGGTGATGGTGGAGCTGGCGGTTGTTTAAATGGTGATGATGTTAATTGTGCAGGTATCAGTGAACAACATCAGGCTTCTACTGGATATACGAGTTATAACGAGTATACTGTTGGTAGCGGTGGGGCGCAGACTCATGCTGGTGAGCATCGCACTTATTATGCTAGTGGTGAATTAAAATATCCACCTACTATCACGAATGGTTTTGGTATTTCTGATACAACGGTTGCCCAAAGTGGCGCTGGTGGTGGCTGGTATACTGGTGGAAATGCTGGCCATGGTGGAGCCGGTGGTGGCTCATCTTACATTTCTGGTCATAATGGTTGTCGAGCAATTTCTCAAGGTTCTACCTCTACTTCAATTACTCATCAGACTGGTTCAGAATATACAAATTTTGTATTTAATAATACCTTGATGATTGATGGTGACGGAAATAAATGGACAACAGAAAAAACAGACGAAAAAGTAATTATGCCTAATAATGGTATTACTAATGTAGAAATTGGTAATGATGGTAATGGTTATGCTAGAGTAACGTATTTAGGAATTTAAATTAACAAAATATATAAACAAGATACAAGTATTGCGGAAAGTAGAGCATGGAAAAGGCGACTTTCGAAGAAATACTTGTATTTTATTTTGGTTCCACTAATGATACTTAAGACTTGCATATGAACACTTAACCCACCAAAAGAGATAAAAATAGTCATCCAAATCGTTTTGGCTAATTCCATAATGGGAAGAGTACTTATGGCTTTTACGCCTTGAGTCATTTCTAGAATTCCAAAAATAACGGCTTTTAGGTAAGGATTAAGAGGAAAAAATTGTTCAATGATTGTAGATAAGACTAAGAAAATAGTGACGATGCCAAGAAGTAAAAATAAGGTAGATAAGGCATCCTGAATACTATTTGAAAGGACAGTTCCTAGAGGCTGTTTAGTAGTAGAGTGGGCGATTTTAGGCGTTCTTTTGGATGTTACAGATGTTTTTCTAGTAAAGAGGATTCCTGTTAATAATCCTGTTAAAACATGAGAAATTAAAATGATAAGCCCTAGTTTTTTGTTTCCTAGTAATAAATTCCCGATTAGCCCTAAGACAAATAGGGGATTAGAATAATGGGTAAATGTTAAAAGTCTGGAACCCTCTTCTGGTGTAAGCTGTTTAGTTTCGACTAATTCTTTAGTATATTTCGCTCCACTTGGGAAACCAGAAATTAAGCTAAGACATAGGACAAAACTACTTTCTTTGGGTTGATGAAAAAAAGAAGGCATTATTTTACCAACAGAAGAAGCTAGTGTTTCAACAAAGCCATAACGTAATAATAAATTAGATACCACAAAAAAAGGAAAAAGAGTAGGGAAAAGATTCTCTATCCAAATTGAAAGAGAAAAGGATGCTGCTTGAATTACTTCGTTAGAAAAGATAACTAGAGATATAGTGATTGTCAAAAGTAGACAGATAAATAGGTCTTGGCTAATCTTTTTGCTCATAAAAACGCTTCTTTCATGTTATACTTTATTAGTAAGGACTGATGTCATGCTCAATAAACTATATGAGAAAATAAAAGAAATAATCAAAGAAAACTATTTATATATTAGTCTATATTTCGTTTTAGTAGCGGTTTGTTTTTATCCTCTTCCTTTTTATATTTATAATGGTGGCGGAACAATTGATGTTACTGATCGAGTTGAAATTGAGGATGGGTATGCTAGTCGTGGTAGCTACAATCTTTGCTATGTATCTGAATTACGGGCAACACTTCCTAGTTATCTTCTCGCCAAAATTCTACCAAGTTGGGATATAGTACCGATGGAAGATTTATCTTTAAATGAAGAGGAGACTGAAGAGGACTTGATGATTCGCGATCGAATTTATTTGAACGATGCGAATATGAACGCTATTTATCTTGCTTATCAAAAAGCTGGGAAAGAATTTAAGGTAACGGATGTAAACAACTATGTTATTTATTTAGATACTTACAGTAAAACGGATCTAAAAATCGGTGATGATATTCAAAAAGTAGATGGAAAGTCTATTACGAACTTAAGCGATCTACAAGCGATTGTTCAGGAAAAAAACGTGGGAGATATTCTTACTTTTGAAGTTATTCGCGATGGAAAGACCGTGACTTGTACCGGAGAAATCATTCAACAAGGGGATAGTCAGTTATTGGGGGTTGCCCTACAGACTAGTTATGTTTATGAAACTGATCCTGAGATAGAACTTCATTTTTCGAAAAACGAAGCAGGACCATCTGGTGGATTGATGTTAACTCTTGCGATTTATGATCAACTTGTACCAGAAGATATTACTAAGGGATTAAAAATTGCTGGAACTGGTACGATTGATAGTGAAGGTAATGCTGGCCCAATTGGCGGCGTGAAATATAAGTTAGCTGGAGCGGTTGCCGATGGAGCAGATATTTTTATAGTTCCAAATGGAGAAAATTACGAGGAAGCTATCCAGTTACAACAAGAAAAAAATTATGATATCGAGATTATCGGTGTCGATACCTTTGAAGAAGCTTTAAAAAGTCTAAGATAACTACGATTAGTAGTTTCTTTTTTTCTTGATGTTTTTTCTTTTCCGTTATTTTTTGTGCTTTTCTTATCAGGAAATATGGTATAATAAAAGGCGCTAGCCTAGTTAGGTAAAATAAGGTAGGGATTAGGATGGAAGATGATCAACATATTTATGTTATTCAAAAAGAAGTTAGCCCTTTTGGCTTGTTAAATTTTTATTATAGTGAAAAAAGTGCATTGATGCCAGGTGTTTATATGGCTACTTGTATGCTAGAGGATGGTATCTGTTTTAGTGGGATAGTAGATAAAACAGGAACGATCCAAGTTCCTTTAAAGAAATGGCAACTTACTACTTTTTTTGCGACAAAAGATGGGCGTGACTTTTGTGTTGCTTTTGGTAATCCTCCGGGAGATAACGATCAATATTTTCATTTTCAATATCAGGAACAAACTGAAAATTACAATTTAGCCACTATGACTGTTCCTAAGGAAGGTTCGCCATTTATTTCTTTTTCTTGTGATTTTCATCATGATGATTATTGGCTAATTACAATTCAGTTTCCTAAAGAACAAAAAGAAAAATATGCCCTATATCGAGTAAAGGAAAAAAAGATTGTTACGGATTACTTTGATATTTTAGATTTCGAGGATGATGAGTCTAAGCATTATGCTTATTTTTGCCAAGAATTATGTATTAAGCCTGATGGGGAAGAAGATTGGGTGAAATTGACTACGTTGATTGGTTTTTTAGACGAACAAGCACGCTTTTCTTCTTATCTTTTAGATGTTTCTCAATTAGATAGTGATAAGAAGCTATATTCACCTAAAAAATTAGGATATCATTCTCTAAGCAGGCATTATCAACAATTTAAACAGCAGTTAACCATGTATTATGAACAGGAATATATGGCTAGGCAACAACGTTTGTATGAAGAGGTTCATCAATTATATGAGCATCCTTTTTATGAAGCACTAGAACATGTTGATGGTGATCAAACAAATAAAAAGCAGAAAGCAAAAATTGTTGATTTTCGTCCTAAGACGGACAAATAGAATGAAGGTGTATAATGAAACGAAGTGAAGTAGATAGAGAAAAAATTTCACCAATGATGAAACAATATTTAGAGATTAAAGATAAATATGAAGATACAATTATCTTTTTTCGTCTTGGTGATTTTTATGAGATGTTTTTTGAAGATGCATTAACTTGTAGTAAAGAGTTAGAATTAACATTAACAGGAAAAAACTGTGGTTTAGAAGAACGAGTTCCTATGTGTGGGATTCCTTATCATGCTTATCAAGGATATTTGGATAAGTTAATTGAAAAAGGGTATAAAGTGGCTATTTGTGAACAAGTTCAAGATCCTAAAGAAGCAAAAGGTATGGTGGAAAGAGAAGTTATCCAGGTAGTTACGAAAGGAACAGTACTAGATAATTCTTTAAACGCTAAGGATTATAACTATATTGGTAGTATCTATGACTTTGAATATTGTTTTAGTGTCTGTTATATCGATATTTCGACAGGATACTCTTATGCTTTTATTCTAGATCATGATTTAGACAAATTATTAAAAGAAGTCATGAATCTAAATATCAAAGAGGCTATTGTCAATACGAAAATTGATCGATCAATCATTAGTCATTTACGAGAAGACTATCATATGTTGATTACGATTACTGATGAGGTTTATTCTGGTGATGAGTATCAGTATATTTATCAAGATATTAAAGATATTCGAATAATTACAGGAATGAATCATTTACTTAGTTATCTAATAGAAACAAAAAAAGGAAATTTATCTCATATCCAAAAAGTAGAAATTATCGATCAGAATCAGCACTTACTTTTTGATATTCATACCAAGAAAAATCTAGAGTTAGTAGAAACAATTCGTAATCACGACAGACAGTATTCTCTTCTTTGGTTACTAGATAAAACTAAAACAGCGATGGGAAGTAGAATGCTCAAGATGAATATTGAGAGCCCTTTAACCGATAAGAAAGAGATTTTAAGACGTTATCAAATTATCGAAAAATTATTAACTGAGTTTATTTTAAAAGAAGAACTTGTGCAGGAATTAGATAAAATTTACGATTTAGAGCGGTTGGCCTCTAGGATTAGCTATGGGAACTTAAATGCCAGGGATTTAATTCAATTGATGAATTCCTTGGAAGCACTTCCTAATATTAGACGAATTTTAACGGAGTTAAACTACGATAAAAATATTGAAACTTTGGATGAATTGTATCAATTATTAAAGAAAGCGATTTCTTTAGATGCTCCTCCTACTTTAAAAGAGGGTGGATTAATCAATGAAGGTTATAATCAAGAGTTAGATGAATTAAAGAGTATTCGTAAAAATAGTAAAGACTTTATTCTTCAGATTGAAAATGAAGAAAAGAACCGGACAGGAATTAAGAATTTAAAGATTGGCTTTAATAAAGTATTTGGTTATTTTATCGAAGTTAGTAAGGGAAGTATCCCATTAATTAAGGAAGAATTTGGTTACGAAAGGAAACAGACCTTAGCGAATTGTGAACGTTTTATTACGCCATTATTAAAAGAAAAAGAAGATATTATTCTAGGTGCGGAAGAAAAGATTATCAATCTTGAGTATCAATTGTTTATCGAAATACGAGATATTACTAGAAAATATATTGGAAAAATTCAGTTGATTTCTAAGATTTTGGCGGAAGTAGATATGTTGGTAGCTTTCTCAACAGTGGCGGAAGAAAACAATTATGTGAGGCCAGAAATTACGGAAGATAGAGTAATTCAAATTAAAGAGGGAAGACATCCAGTTGTCGAAAAGGTAAGTAAAAGTGAATATGTAGCTAATGATATCATGATGGGGAAAGACACCAATATCTTACTCATAACTGGTCCTAATATGGCTGGAAAAAGTACATATATGCGTCAACTTGCGATTATCATTATTATGGCGCAAGTCGGTTCTTTTGTTCCTTGCAAGAGTTGTGTGATCCCTATTTTTGATAAGATCTTTACTAGAATTGGAGCGTCTGATGATTTGGTTAGTGGTGAATCGACTTTTATGGTCGAGATGAAGGAAGCCAATATGGCGATTCAAGAAGCAACGGAACACAGTTTAATTTTATTTGACGAGTTAGGTCGTGGTACAGCTACTTATGATGGAATGAGTTTAGCTCAAGCTATATTAGAATACATTCATGATAAAATCAAAGCTAAAACTTTATTTTCTACTCATTATCACGAATTAACCGCATTAGCTGCAGATTTACCGAATTTAAAAAATGTTCATGTCAGTGCGATCGAAGAAAAGGGTTCTATTACTTTCCTTCATAAGATAAAAAGTGGGGCAGTGGATAAAAGCTACGGTATTCATGTTGCGGCACTAGCTAAACTACCAAATAGTTTAATCGAAAGAGCGGAAGAAATTCTAGATGTCTATGAAAATAAAGGAAATAAAAAACAAACCTTTACTCAAACTAGTTTATTTTTAGACTTTGATGAAAAAGGGGAAGAAAAAGAAGACTTTTTAACTGAGAAGCTAGAAAGTATTAATCCTTTAGAAATCACGCCGATGGAAGCGTTAAATCTCTTATATGAATGGAAAAAGGAATTGAAAGAGAAAAAGTAATTTCTTTTTTAATATAATTTTTAGAAAAGTAAAAATATAGCTTGTTTCTTTTTTTAGAAGGGGGCTTGCCTATTTTTCTCTTATATGTTATTTTTTAAGTGGTGAGTGAGTGGGATGAAAAGGATTCTTTGTCTTGGCGTTTTATTGATTTTAGTGAGTGGTTGTACTTTGTTTTGTGATCAAAAAAGCTTTACTTACCAAGCTACCGACGATACTTTGACGTTAAAAGCTGAACTATTGGTGGATGATTGTAATGAAGATCAACTGTAGATAACGGATATTCAGTATAAGGATGAACTATTAGTCACCAAAGTAGTTATTACTTTACTTGATAACGATGAAGTACTTACTACAATGACTAGTGACGAAACTGAGGTAGAGTATGAAGGAGAAGAAGAGGATATGTATGAACCAATTTTTCAGCTAAATGAATACTTAAAGATACGTGAAATACTCTTTAGTAAGGCTACGATTGAGGATAGTTATTTGTCTTCTTATCGCCTTCAACTAGAAATAACGACTACTTCTAATCAAGAAATAACACTAGAAACAGGCTTTGAAAAAATAGAGAAATAACTCTATTTTTCTTTTGTTAATTTACGAAAATTACTTTGACCTTTATATCAAGATATGATAAACTTTTATCTGGGTGGTACTTTATGAAAAGTCGTAGTGAATTACGAGAAATCGTGATGAAAATTTTGTATCAAGTATTTATTTTAAAGGAAGCTTCTGTTGAGTTTGATATTGAAAAACTAAAGAAAGAACAATTAGAAATAGAGAATGATTTTGTCAATGAGCTTTTATATGGCGTTTTAGAGAATAAAGCAACCATTGTTGATAAAGCTAATCGTTATTTGACTAATTGGCCAATGGATAGATTGAATAAAGTTGATCAGGCAATTATCTGTATTGGAGTTTATGAATTGTTGTATACAGAAACTCCTAGTATTGTAGCTATCAATGAAGCTGTAGAACTTTCTAAGAAATACTCAGATGAAAAAGTAACCAAGATGATTAATGCGGTATTAGATGAAATTTTTCACGAAAAGGAAGAGGAATCTTTGACTGAGGGAAGTAATTAATATGCAAGATAAGTATATTAGTATCAGTCAATTAACTCGTTATATTAAATTTAAATTTGATCATGACGAACATCTCGGTCATGTATTTTTACGAGGAGAAATCTCTAATTTTAAAGCCCATACTAGAGGGCATTATTATTTTACTTTAAAAGATGAAACTTCTAGAATTAATGCCGTTATGTTTTCTTCTAATGCGTCGAAGCTTCTCTTTCGTCCAACTGATGGGATGAAAGTTTTAGTAACTGGTAGAGTTAGTGTCTATGAGGCCACAGGTGGATATCAAATTTATGTCGAAGATATGGTGGAAGATGGAGTTGGTAATCTTTATGTTCAGTTTGAAGAATTAAAAAAGAAATTACAACAGGAAGGCCTTTTTGATCCAAGTAAGAAAAAGAAGATTCCTAAAATTCCTAAAACTGTTGGTATTATTACTGCCCCAACTGGAGCAGCGATTAGGGATATTTTATCTACAATTAAAAGAAGATGGCCAATTACGAAGACGATTCTTTTTCCTAGTTTAGTTCAAGGAGCATCAGCTGCGCCAGAGATTATTAAACAAATTGAAAAAGCACAGGAATTTGATTTAGATGTGTTAATTGTTGGTCGTGGTGGTGGTTCGATTGAAGATATGTGGTGTTTCAACGACGAACAAGTAGCGCGGGCAATATATGCTTGTAAAATACCAGTAATTTCTGCAGTTGGGCATGAGATCGATTTTACAATTGCCGACTTTGTTGCCGATCTACGGGCACCGACACCTACTGGAGCAGCCGAAATGGCCGTCCCTAACATTAGTGATTTTTATCAATACTTTGGGCAAATTGAACTTCGTTTAGAACAAGCAATAATGACGATGATCACGAGTAAAAAAGATCAATTAGAAACTTTAAAGAAAAGTTACATTCTAACTAATCCTATCGCTATGTATCAAGTAAAAGAACAACGATTCGATAGTTTATTTGAAAAAATTCACTTGTTAATGAATTCGATTATTGCTAATGAAAAAAACAATGGTCAAATTTTAAAACAAAAATTAGAAAATAATATTCAAAAAGTATTAGAAAACGAACAACATCGTTATTTACATGCTTTGAATAAGTTAGAAATTTTAAATCCATTACTGACGATTAAGCGAGGGTATAGTATTACACGTAATCAAGATCACGTAGTTACTTCTATTCAACAAGTAAAACCTCATGATAAAATCGAGATCGAAGTCACGGATGGATTAATAGAAGCTAGAGTTGAGGAGGTAAAATCATGACGAAAAATAAAGAAGAAGAAAAAGAACTTTCTTTTGAAGAAAACTTAAATCAGTTAGAGGAAATTGTTAAAAACCTAGAAAGTGGAAACGTTCCTTTAGATGATGCGATTGATGAATTTAATCAGGCGATGAAAATTGTAAAAGTTTGTGATGAAAAATTAAAAAAGGCCGAGGATAGTATTCATAAGATTTTAAATAAAGATGGTAATTTAGAAGATTTCTCAATTGAAGAGTAATCTTCTTTTTTAGTATTGGCATTTTTTACATCGATTATTTTTTTTGACGGTAATCATAATAATAATGTAGTGTATTTTTAAAAGGAGTTGATATCATGCGTTTTAAAAAGAAACTACAGATTATGTTCCTTCTTCTTTTTGGTTTATTTCCATCTATAGTATTTGCTTATTCTGATTATGTTATACCAGGTGGAGAAAATATCGGTATCAAGATGAATGCTAAATATGTATCTATTGTAGGTTTTTATGAAGTAAATGGTACTTATATTGGCGAAAATGCAGGTTTTAAAGTGGGAGATGCTATTTTAGAAATTAATGGTGAAGCGGTGACATCGATCGATCAGATGATTAGTTTAGTCGATAAGTATAAAAACGAAGAAATGACCGTTAAATTCCTACGTGGTAATGAAGAGAAAACCACAAATTTGGTTTTAGAAGTCGATGAAAGCGGTGTTTACAAAACTGGACTTTATGTAAAAGATCAGATTAATGGTATTGGTACTCTTACTTATATTGATCCAGAGAGTCATATCTATGGTGCTTTAGGGCATGAGATAGCCGATAAAAATACACTACAGAAGGTTGAAATTAAAGACGGAGAAATTTATACCTCAGAAATCACAGGGATAAAGCCTTCAAAAGATGGTGAGCCTGGTGAAAAACAAGCTAGAATATATCGTGATGAAGTAATCGGAAATATCGAAGTTAACGAAGAAAGTGGTATTTTTGGTACCATAACGAGTGAGTTTTCAGCTAGCGACGCTATCGAGGTAGGGAAGCCAGAAGATGTCAAAACTGGAAAGGCGACGATCAGAACAGTAATCGATAAAGATCAGGTAGAAGAATTTGATATTGAGATTTTAGAGATCGATAAAACAAGTACAACCAAAAATATTCTGTTTGAAATAACCGATGAAGAGTTGTTAGAAAAAACCGGTGGAGTAGTTGCCGGAATGAGCGGTAGTCCAATCATTCAGAATGGAAAAATCGTTGGTGGTGTTACACATGTCGTCGTTAACGACTCGGATAAAGGATATGGTATTTTTATTACGACAATGTTAGAAGAAGGAGATAAAAAGAGTGACTAAGCACTCTTTTTATTTTCAGTATTATTTATTTTTATCAGTCTTTAATTTCTTGTATATTTACATTTAGGAAAATTAGAACATCCTATAAATTTTCCATATTTTCCATTTCTTTCGACTAATTTGCTTCCACATTTTGGGCAAATCATACTATTCGCTAATTCCTCTTTCATTTTTATTTGCCTATGAATATTTTTAATATGTTGTTTTCTTATTTTTTTATCTGTAATATTATTAGATAAAATTGAATTTTTGATTTCATTAATGTTTATATCTAAAATTATTTCATTATGTTTTTTTATTTCGTTTATTAGATAATCTAGCTGTGTTACTGTGGTTTTACAATTAACGGCAACTTTAGCTTGGTTAGAAAAACAAATGATAGAAATGAAATACTTTTCATCAATTTTTAACATATTGGATAATGCTTTAATGTGTCCATAATTTTGGTGAATAGGATTCATAAAACGATTTTTAAATTTTCCTAAATATTGATACCATTTATTATCCTGTTCTTTTCCTTTTATTAACCCGTAATAGTTTTTCATTTCTACAACAAAAATTCCATAATTGGATAAAATAATATGGTCAATTTGGTGAGTTCCATTTTGATCTTTAATCATGATATCGTTTAAAACTATATATTTATTTTTAGGTAATTTCTTTAGTTCTAGTTTTACCCAAAATTCTCCCATAAACCCTCTAAATTTAGGATAATATATTTTTAGTAATATACATAATAATCCCAAAATAATAGTATAAGCTAACAATTGGGGATTTTTAGAATAAGTAGTTATAATTTTATCAAAAAAGTTTTTGATTGCCTCCATAATACATCACTTCCGGAAATATTATATCATGATTTTTTTTGAAGCTACTAAAGATAACCTTGATAGCCTTAGCTTTTTCTGTTGTTTGATTTTATTGTTAGTTACTATATTTTCAATTATCTGTAAAAAGTATCGATGTTATCTGTTATTAAATTAGGAAAATGATTGGAATAGAGAGGTGTAAGTTTTGAAGTTATTGATAAACCTGTTTTGGACTATGAAATTTTTAGTGATTAAAACGAATAAACCTTTTATTTATGCGTTTCAATTGACAAATTAGCTTTGTTTTGACTATAATGATAGTATATTAGAAGGGAGTAAGATGGAAGATGGATAATCAAATCAATACTGAACAACAAGTAGCACCAGAACAAGTAGCTACAAATGAACAGAATCAGATGACTGAACCTAAGAAAAAACAAAAGAAAAAGAAAAAACGTAGTGTGTTAAGTATCATTTTTAATATCTTAGGAATCATTGTTATTTTGATTTTGGTTGCAGAATTAATCATTGGCTTTTTAAATATGCAGAAATTGAGTAATGGTGAAGAACCAATCTGGTGTTTAGATGATAAAACAGAAGAACAGGAAAATAAAACAACAAGGACTTGTAATTTGGGTCTATATCGTATTGTAAAAACTGATACGGATAGAGAAACCAAGATCACTTTACAACCATTCTTTTTAAGCGAATAACAGAAAACAAAAACGTAGAAGAGAAATTATCTTTTCTACGTTTTTTATTGGAAATACATGATTACACTAGCGACCATAGATCCAACCATGATTAGTGTTAAGAAAATGGCCATAAATTTCAACATTTTTTTATTCATTGATAAACACCTCGTATTTATTATATAGGATTTTTTTTAAAAAGTAAATTTATCGGTATATTCTTTTTATTTTTTAATATAGTTAACTAGGTGATGAAGAGATGAATATTAAAAATATTAATAAAGACAAGCTATTGGTTCAAAAAAAGAAATATGCCTTTTTACTTGCTATTATGGTTCTTGGGATATTAGCAGGAATTTTATTTGTTTTCTTTATTAGTAGTGAAGATAAAACGTTGTTACTAGATAATTTGAATGGTTTTTTTACTAGTATCAAAGAAAATAAACTCAATTATACAGATAGTTTAATTAATAGTATTTCTGGTAATTTGCTTTCTATTCTTTTGATCTGGTTGTTGGGTATATCCGTAATAGGAATTCCTTTTATTTTATGTTTTCTAGTGTTTAAATGCTTTGTATTAGGATTTTCTATTAGTTCTATTCTTGTTAATTATGGGTTTAAAGGGATATTTGTTGCTTTTAGTTATGTTTTTCCTCATCAACTTCTTTATTTAGTTATGTGGCTTCTTCTTAGTTTTTATGCTTTATCTTTTTCTTGTAAATTATTCAGGTTATTATTTTTAAAGAAGAATATTAATTTGAAGGAACATTTTAGAAAATATTTAAAAATATTACTTATCTGTTTATTTTCTAGTTGTCTTATTTCTTTATTTGAGGTTTATGTGACTCCTCAATTGATAAAGTTGTTTATTTTCTAATTAAAATACGGTATAATAATCGTAATTGTGATATGGAAAAGGTGGTGGCAAGAGAGAAATCTCTTTAGAAGTAATGAAGAAAGTAGTTATTGGCATGAGTGGCGGTGTAGATAGTAGTGTAGCTGCCATTCTATTAAAGAAACAAGGATATGAAGTAGAAGGATTATTTATGAGGAATTGGGATACTTCTTTAAATGGAGATATCTTAGGTAATCCGAATTTAAATGATCAGATTTGTCCTCAAGAACAGGATTATAATGATGCGTTAGAGGTATGTAAAAAAATAGGAATTCCTCTTCATAGAATTGATTTTGTGAAAGAGTATTGGGATTATGTTTTTGTTTATTTTTTAGAAGAGTTAAAAAAAGGAAGAACACCTAATCCAGATATTATGTGTAATAAGTATATTAAATTTGATTACTTTATTCGAGAAGCTAAACGATTAGGTGCTGATTATATCGCAACTGGTCATTATGCGAGAATTAAAGATGGACAATTGTTAAGAGCAGTGGATACTAATAAAGATCAGACTTACTTTTTATCACAACTTAATCAGGAACAATTAAGTAAGGTACTCTTTCCAATTGGAGAATTAACAAAACCAGAAGTTAGAAAGATTGCTGAACAATATGGTCTAATTACTGCCAAAAAGAAGGATTCTACAGGGATTTGTTTTATTGGAGAAAGAAATTTTAAAAATTTCTTAAAGAATTACTTACCTAATCAGCCAGGCAAGATTGTCAATATTGAAACTAATGAGGTTGTTGGTGATCATGTTGGTTTAATGTATTATACGATAGGGCAGAGAAGGGGACTTGAAGTTGGTGGTACTACAGATAGATTGTTTGTAGTAGGAAAAAATTTACAGGACAATGTTTTATATGTGGCCTTAGGAGAAGATAATCCTTATTTATATTCTGATAGTTGTATTATTGATACTGTCAATTTTAATTGCGAGGAAAGACCACTTAAATGTAGTGCGAAATTTAGATATCGGGCTAATGACTATCCAGTAACCTTAGAATATTTGGATAATGGCGAGATCAAAGTAAAATACGATGCAGTAAAATCAGTTACTCCAGGACAAGCTTGTGTCTTTTATGATGGTGAGAAATGTCTAGGCGGCGGTATCGTAAAAACAGTATGTAAAGATAACAAAAAACTTTGGTATATATTGTAAATAATTTGTAAACTTTACTACTTGATTTTTTACTTAAACGTGATAGAATTATATTAGGAGGTTTGATAGTATATGGCATTAAATGAATTATTGATAGAACTAGGAATATCTAAAGTAAGATTAGCAAAATATTTAGGAGTATCTAGACAGATGCTGTATAATTATCTAGCTCAAAAAAATTTAAACGATTGGCCTAAAGAAAAAGCTATGAAAATATTATGTTTACTTGGGGTAAATACACCTGAAGAAATGGAAAATATAAAGGTTGATGGTGAGTATATTATCCAAGTAGAAAATCGTTTAAATGATGGGGTTAAAGAGACAAATGGTAAAGAAATCTTAACGGATTTAAAAGGATTTAATAAAAAAGAACAAGAACTATTAACAGATATTATTAATTTATTAAAAGAAAAGTTAGCTGATGATAAATCTAAGGATACTTATAATAGTTATCGTTATTTATATCATTTTTTACAGTCGATGGAAACAAATAAAGAATTAAAATATATTCTTGCTTATATGTCTAAATCGATGGGATTTATTGATCATACTGAATATGCTTTTAATGAAAATCAACAATTTATTTTTGAAAGTATTTTATTTTCAGCTATGACATTATATACGAACGGTGGGGCATCTCGATCAAAGATTGCAGAGACTCACAAACGTTTCGTTCAAGAGATTGAGCATAAGAAAGAAGAACGATTAAGTAGAACTCAAGAATTAAATGCAGCTAAAGTTCAAGCCTTAAAAGAATTAGGATATACAGAAATTAATAATGAAAATGCAAAAGAAGTTTTAGAGAAAATTGCAGAAATTCAATCTAGGAAAGTTTAAATTTATATTAATAGAAATAGAATAGGGGAAGTAATAGTTAGTTACTCCCCTATTTTTTTATTATTTTATAGGGGAGTTATAGTCCAAAGATAAGTGTTTGAAATTGTTATAAAGAAGTTTCATTTACTATCATATTATAATATGATATTTAGATTATTTATCTATT
>UQRY01000010.1 GCA_900543675.1 uncultured Mycoplasmatota bacterium | reverse complement strand
TGTATAATTATATTTTAAATATCAATTTACTTTTGAAATTGAAGGAAATAACAATAATAACAAAATTATATTTTGTTATTATTTTTTTTATGCTATAATAATTTCAATAGTATATTTGATTTGGTGGGAATATTATGAATAAAAAAATAATGATGAATAGAATTAGTATAATTTTATGTTTTTTTGTTTTCTTTTTTTTATTAATAGATAAAGTAGAGGCTAAACCTACTACTTGTACGTATGAGTATGATATAAACACAGAGACTGATGGTAACCCTTCTAAAATACAATTTTCCGTAAACGAAAATGATGAGTTAATATTATCAACCAGTATTAGTAGAAATTGTTATGACGCTGATGTGAATGGTACTATAGAAGATGACGAGTGTTCAGAAAACAGTGTAGAAAATTTGATATTAACTCAAAAAAATGTAGAGAATATTTTAGATAAGACAGGAAAGAATCTTTGGATGCAAGGTCCACTTATTAAAGGTGATCGTAACAGTGAAAAATTCTTATCGACAATGAAAACAGCATTTGGGTGGGAGAAAGAACAGGTCCATGATGTTTTAGATAATGGATGTACTGGAACTAATTGTAATGTAAGTATTAAATTGACACCAGATGGATATTGTCCAAGAATATATATTGCCCAAAATTTTACTGGTACTGCTTTAACTGTGATGCCAAGTTCAATTGATTGTAATGGCAGTAAAGTTTTTAGTTGGATTAGTGGTGTAACTCAACCTCTGTCAATTTGTCATGGTAAAGATACTGGTGGTTATGATGCAATCGAAAATCGTCAATGTTCCAATGAAGGTGAAATTGATCAGTTAATTAAAGAAAAAGTAAATAATACCACACTTGGCATTGAACAAGATTATGAAAATTTGAGAGGCTCAATTAGAAATATAGAATTAGATCCAAGTGGTCGAACAGATAAAACTGAAATTGAAAAGTTTTGTAATCAACCACTTAACCAAATTGAAAATTTAGCCAATAAAATTAGTAACTATACAGATCAAACATTACCTCAGGATGTCTTAGAAAGTATTTTATCTGATACCAAAGCTTCTTATCAAAATTGCCGCTTATCAGTTACAGATGATGATATTAGGCAAAAGGCCCAATCATACTATAGAAATAAAATAGATAGTTTATATTTAAATGTAAGCTCGCTGGTTAGTAGTGCTGAGAGTAAAGTTAGAGCTTGTATAAAAGAGGCATCTGTTAATGATAGTATCAGTGATGATGAAGAAGACGAATTATTAGATGATTTAACTCAAAATACCGATCAAATAAATGATTCAGTAGATAATAGTTTTGAGATGTTTAAAGATAAAATTGAATCTATTACTTTTGGGGGAAATATTACCTTAAATTGTGAAGGGATATTAGGGGATGAGTTACTATCAATAATTGACGAAATTTTTGGTTATGTAAAAATTGCGGCCCCAATCTTACTTTTATTATTAGGAAGTGTTGATTTTGGACAAGCAGTATTATTGGACGATAAAGAGGCATTAAAAAAGGCAGGAAGCAAGTTTATAAAAAGAGCTATTATCTGTGTTGCTATTTTCTTTGTTCCGACTGTTCTAAGTTATATACTTCATTTTATTGATAAGGTTGGAGTAGATCCATTATGTGGAATCAAATAGGAGGTAGAATATGTTTACAGAAAGAAGTATAGGAATTAATCTAATAATTAATTTTCTTGCTGCATTGGATAGCGTAGCCTATACAGTATTTGGATGGATCATCCAAGGGATTTTTGATATAGCTAATGCAAAAGTCCTTGATTCCGCAGTATACGAAAGCTTTGAAGATAGAATATATATTTTATTAGGAATATTTATGCTATTTAAAATCACTGTTTCTTTGTTAGGATACTTGGTAAATCCAGAAAAAATTGCTGACAAAGAAAAAGGAATGGGAAAAATGATAACAAGAACAATCGTTGTACTATGTATGTTGATTGGTCTTCCCACTGTGTTTAATTTAATGGATAGGGTACAAGAACCTTTATTTAAAGCATTACCACGAATTATTATTGGACAAAGTAGCGCAGATGAAGTGGGCAATGAAATGGAAAGCGTTGCGGATACGATAAGTTGGCAACTTTTCAAACTCTCTCTAGGCGAAGAAACAGCAGAAAATATGGAAAGTAATCATATCAATACAGTAGCTGGAGCCATAAGTGTTCTTACTGAGCCAGATCCGAGTGATAATTCAAAATATAAGTATCGCTACTATCCTATTATCGGAATGGTCATCGCGATTGCTATGACAGTAGTGTTGATAGGTATAGCAGTGGATGTCGCTATTAGGACGTTCAAATTAGTTATTCTGAGAATGATGGCCCCTATACCAATTATTAGTTATATTGACCCAAAGTCAGCAAAAGATGGCGCCTTTGCTTCATGGGTGAAAATGTTAGTATCTACTTGGGCGGATTTATTTATTAAACTAGGTATATTATATTTTGTACTTTTCATGATAGATGAAGTAGTTTTAGGAAAAAAATTCGAGATTATCAGTGATATTGGCTGGATAAGAAATGCTACTGTAGTTGCGTTTTTAATAATTGGCTTGATCTTTTTTGCCAAGCAAGCGCCTAAATTCATTACAGATGCTTTAGGTATAAAACAGAAAGAAGGAGGCGGGTTATTTGGTGGTCTAGCAAAAGTTGCAGCAGCTGGTGCAATAGGAGCAGGTGCAATAGGATCTGCAGCTGCCGCTGGAAGAGCAAGTTATCTAGCTGATGAAACAAATGGTAAAAAACATGGATTCCTCAATAGAGCGAAAAATTTTGGCGCTGGATTATTTGGTGGGGTTGCGGGAGCAGCTACTGGAGCAACCGCAGCTTTAGGAGCAAAAGATCATGCCAGTCGAGCAGCTATAGATGCTATGAATAAAAGAAATGCCCAAGCTTTGGCAATGGGGGCAGCTGGATCTACTTTTGGTGGACGAACAGCTGCATCTTTGCAATCACTCTTTACTGGTCAAAATGCGGCAGATATTGGTAAAAGAAAAATTGAAAACCTTGAAGATTTCAATAAATCTCTTGATAGTATTGGCAACCGTGTAAAAGGAGAAATGGTAAAAAGTGATAAGACTTCTGGCGAATTTATAAAGAACTCTGGAATGATGTTTAATTATAAAGAATTTATGGCCGCAAAGACTGCAGCTTCCTCTACAGGTGCCGCTAGTTTCCAAGTTATGAATCGACGAACAGGTAACTATGAAACTGTTAGTATGCAAGCAGCTGAAATGTATGGGGGGTATCTTCAAAAAACTAATGAGGATGACTATATTAAACAAACGGTAAGTGATGCTAACTTTGATCAAACGCTTAGTGCTCAAATTGCAGATGCTGAAGCAAAAGCGGTTAGCGTGAGTGATGCTGGTGTGACAAGATCTTATTATCCTGGCGGAACTTTCACTGTAAGTGGTCGTGATTCGGTAAAGAAAACGCAAGATGCAATTACAAGAGATGTTATCACTGGGAAGCGCGCGAATGCTAAAGCAGAAGCGGATGCTAAATTTAGTCACAAAAAATAGAAAAGAGTGTGATATTAGATGAACAATTACTTAATACCGGCTAATGTAAAAAGGGGACAGTACATATTCGGTTTGTTCAGGCCGATGGATTTAATCATATTTGGGGTTGGTGTATTTACAACATTAATTCTAGTAGCAGTAATGCCTATGGAACAAACTTGGGCGGCAGTACTATCGGTAACACCTGGAATAGTATGTTCGTTATTGGTAGCCCCAGTTGCATATTATCATAATATGCTTCAGCTAATTATTGAAATTTATCAGTTTTTTACTGAAAGAAGAATATATATTTGGAAAGGTTGGTGTATTCTAGATGAGTCAACAGAATCAAAGCAAATGGACAGAAAATTGGATTAATATTCAGTCTATTTCTAATGGAATGATTATTCTTCCCAATCAAGAAAAAGTAAGTGGTGTAAAAATTACTCCTCGAAATATTTTTATCCTAGAAGAAGAGGCACAGGGGGGGATCATAACCGCGTTAAAAAACTTCTACAATACAATTGATTATGAATTTTGGTTAGTAGTTGCCGATAGACCGGTTGATATATCGATTTATCTATCACAACTTCAACTAC
The DNA here is from genome assembly GCA_900543675.1 of uncultured Mycoplasmatota bacterium. Lineage (GTDB taxonomy): Bacteria > Bacillota_I > Bacilli_A > RF39 > UBA660 > Alloscybalousia. The sequence continues at coordinate 43,067 of UQRY01000010.1, read as the reverse complement.
TTTATCAAAATCAACAGAATCCAGCAATTCGAAAATTAATTAATCAAGATATCCAGAAGGGAAATTTCTTTATGAGTAACAATGTCGTCGACACAGAATATTACATTTTATTTAAAGAAAAAAATTTAGAATTACTTCAGAAGAAAGTTAGATCTCTAATTAGTGGTTTAGCACAAGCTGGATTGATGGCTAGACAGACAAGCAATGAAGATTTAAGAATTATTTTAGATAATTTTTTAAATGGTGGTAAAACAACCACATTTGGGACGGTGTCAGTAGCATGAGTATCTTTAAATCAGAAATAGCCCCTAAGGGCATACATTTTAATCCAAGCGATTTCTTTATTAGTGATAAATACGCTACTATTTTGACAATTGTTGCTTATCCTAAGTATATTTATCCGGGATATTTAGCTTCTTTAACTAGCATGTCTGGAATTAAAATTGTAGCCAAGCATATCCCAATGCCATTTGCTTCTATGTCCAAAATGTTAAATAAACAAATAGCGGATTTAAAAGTTAGATATCAAGAAGAAAAAGATCAAACGACCAAAGAGAGAATTCGTCTGGACTACGAATCACTAGAATCATTTATCACCATGCTCGCTAGCTCGCAGTCCAAGATTTTTGATTTCCAATTACATGTTATGATCACAGCGGACACCAAAGAAGATCTAGAACTTAGAAAGATCAATGTAAAAAATTATTTAGATGCGATGGAATTACGTGGTATTTCTCTTCGCTTTGAACAAGAGAAAATATTAAAGTCGATTATTCCAATTTTCCCATCTCAAGATGTTGAAAAGCGAATTGGAACCCCAATTCCTTCACCAACTCTAGCTGCAATGTATCCATATATATTTGATAGTATTAAAGATCCGGGACTATCTACTTTGCTTGGTGTAGATTTTTCAGGAGGTGTTATTCTTTTTAATCAATTCTTGTATCAGATGAAAAAAGAAAATAATCGTAATAATGCCAATCTAATCATCTTAGGTACATCAGGTAGTGGTAAATCTACTGCAGCTAAATTAATGTTACGTAGTCACATTAGAAATGGATATCAGATTGTAGCTATTGATCCGGAAAATGAACTCTATGACATGACAATGACTTTTGGTGGGGATAGTATCGACTTAGGAAAAGGCGGAGAATATGGAATGGTAAATCCTCTTCAAATTGTTATTGATGCGGATGAAGATGAAATTAAAGAAGGATTAGGCTATACCGTATTAACAAGAACTCTACAGTTTTTAAAAGGTTTTATGCGCTATTACGATCCATCCATTGAAGAAGATGTACTTACTATGTTTAGCGAGGTAGTTCAAGATACATATCGACGTTTTGGTATCGATTTTAATAGTGATTTTTATAATTATGGTCCAAGCGACTATCCAACTTTCTCTGATGTTTATGAAACAATTAAAGGAAGATTACTTGCTATGACTGATCGTACGCAGGAGAGAATGATTATGGAAAAACTGGAGTTAAAAATTCGACCATTAACTCAAGAATTAAAATACTATTTTGACGGACATACTACCGTACAATCAGAAACTGACTTTATCGTGTTCAATATTAAGGAATTAATGAACTCAGCAGATAATATTAGGAACGCATTATTTTTCAATATCTTAAAATATGCTTGGGGCTTATGTTTAAATAAAGATGTAAATACAATTCTAATGGTGGACGAAGCACACGTGTTATTATCTGATCAGAATTCCCTTGGTGCCGATTTCTTAGCTCAAGTGCAAAGACGTGCCCGTAAATATAATACTGGTTCAATTATCATTACTCAACAGCCAAGTGATTTCGCTACACCGACAGTTATTACACAAGGAAAAGCAATTTTTGATAATGCGTCTTATTATTTAGTTATGGGGCTTAAAAAACAGGCAGCTGAAGATCTTGGTCGGCTAATAGACTTAAATGATAATGAAAAAGAAAGTATTAAAAGATTTTCTCAAGGCGAAGCTTTGTTTGTCTGTGGTAGTCGAAGAATGCAAATTAATATTATTTTGACCCCAGAAGAATTAGAATCATTTGGATCTGGTGGAGGTCTATAGAAGAAAAAACTGAAGTAAGGTGGTGATTTCATATGGGCGATGATGAAAATAATACCAAATATAAAGCCAGAAAAAATAATGCAGATAATACCAATAATCAGCAACAAGACTCCGCACAAAAAGTCGCTCATACTGCTGGTAAAGGCGCCGCTACTTACTTTGGAGGAGCACTTGGGGGTAAAATCTATGATGTTGCTAGTAAGACTAAGTTAGGACAAGCAATTGAAAAAAGGGCAGGGGATGCAATTAACAAAAATCCTGCCATGAAAAGAGCTTCTCAAGCAGCAGATAAATCTGGTGTACTAGATGCTGCAAATAAAGGAATGGATGTTATGGGTGGAGGTACACCAGGAACAACAGGAACTTCAACTGGTTCCTCATCAGCCCCTAAAGATCCTTCCATGCAAAGAGAAGGAATAAAAAGAGAAGGACTAGAAGATAAAGAACCATCAGCGCAAAATTCTAAAAAGAATTCTTTATCTCTTGGAGCGAAAAATAATAATTCTTCAAATGAAAATACTAACGATGGAAATAGTAGTGGAAGTGCTGCAGTAAACGGGTTTATCAAAAAACATTGGAAATTTTTATTGCCAATAGCCGGTTATGCAGTAGGATTTTTGTTCATTATCGTTGCCGTTTTAGGAGTTATTGGAGTTATTTTAGGACCTGCCCAAACAGTAATTGATTTTTTCGGAAATGCATGGGATAACTTAAAAACTTTAGTTGGTTATAAATCAGATGAGGAATGGGAACTAGAATATTATGAAACATTAGAAAAAGTTCAAGCGGAATTTAATCAAAAATATGGGATTTGTATCGATATAAATTTAATTACAGCTACCTTAACTGTCAATATGTTAAATGATGACTACCTTGAGGAAGGAATTGATTCAGAAGATCCAGACGGCGCCGAACTTACTTATAACCATGATTATAGAAAAATGACCAAACAGATAGAGTTATTAGCCAATATGCAAATAAAACGGACAGTATATGGTCTAGATAAAGAGTGGACTACGGTTAATCCTTACAATGGTACTGAGATAAAATATTGTACTAATCCCGAAACAGAATCGGATAAAGTCTATCAGACGGTCGATGAGGATACTGTGGATAACTTTGAATATGAAAAAAGTAGTATTGCTAGTCTTATCCAAGAAATCATCGCAGCTGGTGCGGGGACCCCTGTTCGTTCCAGTCAAACACTAAGAGAGATTGCACGTAATGACTTGGAAGTTGGTTTATTTAATTTTTTAACTAAAAAAGCTAATAAAGAAAGAAATATAGAGTACGTTTTATATCGTCCACCATTCTTAGTCCGCTTGGAAGATGAGGATGGAAATGAATTAGACCCACCAGAAGTAATCTGTGACAAAGATAAAATTACTATTCCTGAAGAAAAGAAGTCACTATCTATTGGAGAATTAAACGATATGGAAAGTGTCTACTACTGGAATTTAATGGATTCTTTTATCGGTGATTATTACGCGGAATATTTACCGACAGGCAGTAATCCACCACAAGAGGGTACAGAACGGTATGAGAAAATAAATGAAATGATAGAGAATATTTATTTACTATATCATGAAATGGGACCTGGACAATATTGTGATTATAGTGGTAATGTATGTGCAGATGAGACAATTCAAGCTACTTGCGCTAACGGTGTCACAGTTACTGGAGAAGGGGCAGGAGTCTATGATTTAGAAAGTTATATAGCCGGAGTTCTTCAACATGAAAATGCTGGGGCTGGAATTGAATCTATGAAGGCTAATGCAATCGCAGCTAGAACCTATGTTCTTAAACGAACAAATTTCTGTCAAAATTCTATCGAAAACAGTCAAAATGCTCAGACTTTTGATCCTAACCCAGGTGCAAAAGCTATAGAAGCAGCCCAAGCAACTAAAGGCTTAATATTAACTTATAATGGTAGTATTTTCCTATCAGAGTATGATTCATATTGTTATCAAGATAAAGATTGCCCTGATTCAACTTGTTCTGGAGGAACTTGTACAGTTACGTATACTAAGCAGCCAAACGGAGAAACACATCAAATATCGATTCCATCTAGCCCATGGCAAAATTATTTTATCCCAGGCGGGGGACATGCTCATGGCATGAGTCAATTAGTAGCCAATTATATGGCTAATCAAGGGGCAAGTTATAAAGATATTCTTCAATATTTTTATTCAGATGGTGTAAAAATAACAGCAATGGTAAATAGTGAAAATGGTGAAGAAGCAGATCTAATTTGCCAAGAAAATACTGGTACTGGTAGTCAAATTCCACCTGGTGAAACTTACGATTCCTTTGATGGTGAAATCCTAGTAGAATGGGCAAGAAAATATATTGGAAACCCTTACGTATGGGGTGGTACAAGTTTGACTAATGGGGCAGATTGTTCCGGATTTATTATGACTTTAGTAAAAGATTTATTTAATATCAGTCTTCCTCACAGTTCAAAAGCTATGGTAAATTATGGTACACCAGTAGCTAGTCTTTCTGAAGCTAAGGCAGGGGATCTCCTATTCTATAGTGATGAAAATGGTATTCACCACGTTGCGATTTATTCTGGAGAAGGTACTCGTATCCATGCTTGGAGTTCTAAAACCGGCATAGTTGAAAATGCAGTAGGGAATCCTTCCCATATTCGAAGATTGGGGTAATAGAATGAAAAAGAAAATATTAATACTTAGCTTATTTCTCTTGATTACTACTGGATGTGATGTCACTTATCAGGTAGAAATATATAATGATAAATTTACAGAAGAAGCAATATTAAATGCTAAAAATAACGAATATATTGATGAATTTCAAACCACTGCAAAAGATAGTTTAGAAGGAGCATTAACAGAATACAAACAAAGTGCAGGCGATGATGATGTAAAAGTAAAAGATCAATCCAGTCAAGAAGATATTGAATTGTTTGTAGAAAATAACGGTAAAATAACAGAATATGGGAATTCCGTATTACTAAAAAATTGTTTTGAATTAGTTAATGTATTATCAGAAGAAGATCAATATGTTTTAGCAACTAGTAAAGGGGCAACTTGCTTTGATCAATTTTTGAATATGGATAAATTAACTATTCGTATAAAAACAAATCATAAAGTAATTTCTCATAACGCGGATAAAAAGCAATTGCATACATATATTTGGGAAATCGATAAAAATAATGCTTCTGATAAGAGCATTCAAATGATTTTAGCTAAAAATGATTATGTATTTAATTATGATAACCGATTAGTAAAAACAATTATTTTTGTTGCTACTGTTATCGGAGGAATTGGTGGTATAATAGGTATAAGCTACTTTGTAATTAAAACAAAAAACAAAAAAGCTAATAAAATCTAGTAGGAAGAGGGTTAAAGTATGAAATTAAAATTTAAAGCTGATGCATCAGATGTAGTCATATTTATTCTGTTTGCCATTTTTCTTTTATATGTAGTTTGTTTAGCAGTATTAAATTTCCCGGAGCTTGCTATTAATGGACGATTTTTTGGACTTAATCCTTTTCCTGCTTTTGCTCCTAACCGTATTGTAGGTACTTTAGTATTCTATATCCTCTTCTTAGCAGGTATTTTCATGTCTGTTTCTTCTTATTTTTTTGAACGTGAAAAAGGTTTTGGATTTGGAACCGAAAAGTCTTCTAAAGGATATAGTCATTGGGCAAAAGAAAAAGAAATCAAAGAAGATAAAGGCGTAGCCAAAGTTAATCCTCGCGCTGAAACTTCCGATGTTGCGGGAGTACCATTAATCATCAAAAAAGATGAAGTATGGGTCGATAACGGGGAATATCATAACTTAGTTATTGGTGCTACTGGTAGTGGTAAAACCCAAACCGTTATTTTCCCAACCGTAGAAGTATTAGCCAAAAAACGGGAGTCGATGATTATCACTGACCCTAAGGGGGAAATTTATGAACAAACTTCAAATATGCTAAGAGAAAAGGGATATAATGTTTTAATTTTAAATTTCCGTGATCCACAAGATGGTAATTCATGGAATCCTCTTTCTTTACCATATAGAATTTACCGCAGTGGTAACCAAGATAAAGCCATTGAGTTATTAGATGACTTGGCTGCCAATATTCTTTATGAAGAGAAATCAGGTAATGCTGATCCGTTCTGGGAGAAAACCTCTGCTGACTATTTTTCAGGACTTGCTTTAGGATTATTCGAAGATACAACCGAAGAAAATGTCAATTTGAACAGTATCAGTTTAATGACTACTGTAGGTGAAGATAAAATAGGTGGTTCAACACTCATTAAAGAATATTTTAATACTAAAGATCCAGCTTCTCCTGCTTATACGAATGCATCTGGTACCATTATGGCACCTAATGAAACTAAAGGGTCAATCATTTCTGTATTTAAACAAAAAATTAAATTATTTGCTTCTCGTGAAAATCTATCAGAAATGCTTAGTCATAGTGACTTTGAATTAGAATCAATTGGAGAAAAACCAACCGTATTATTTATTGTTATTCAAGATGAAAAGAAAACTTACCACTCATTAGTTACTATTCTGTTAAAACAATGTTATGAGACATTAATCAGTGTGGCACAAAAAAATGGTGGAAAATTACCAGTCAGAACCAATTTTCTACTAGATGAGTTTGCTAATATGCCACCATTAAAAGATATTACGACAATGATTACTGCAGCTCGTTCTCGGCAGATTCGTTTTACCATGATCATTCAAAACTTTGCCCAACTAGACCAAGTATATGGCAAAGAGAATGCAGAAACTATCAAGGGTAACTGTGGAAATATCATTTATTTGATTACAACCGAGTTGAAAGCGTTGGAAGAAATTTCTAAGATGTGTGGGGAGGTAAAATCGAAAAAAGATGATAAAACGGCTTCAACTCCATTAGTGACCATCAGTGATTTACAACGAATGAAACAATTCGAAGTAATTATCATGAGAATGCGTAAGAATCCGTTTAAAACTAAATTTGTTCCGTATTATCAGATGGAATTTGGCAAAAAATATCCAAAAGCTACTTATCCACATCGGGAAAAACAAGAAGTGCATGTTTTCGATTTACGAAAATTTGTTATGGATAAAAGAAATCAAAAAATGATGGAAGCTATGAATAGTGCAGGCGCATCCGGAGTACCTGGAGGGATGCCTGGTGGAATCGCGTCTGGTATGGGTGGTTTCCCAAGTGGTGGAATGTTGCCAGGTGGATTCCCAAGCGGAATGTTTCCTAGTGGTTCGCCAAGTGGCTTAGGGGGGATGAATTCTGCTCCTCAAAATCCATTTACGCAAAAGCCAGGCGTAGCTCCAACCCAAAGCAGAGCACTAAACTCTGGATTTAATGTTGATGATTTAGTAAAGAAAATCGATGCCAAAATTGCTGAAATCGAAGCAGAAGAAAAACGTCAAAAAGAACAACTTGCTGCCCAAAATAAACCAATTTCAGCTGAGGATAATATAGCAGAAGCACCTAAAGAAGAGGTAAAGCTTGAACCTCCAAAGGAACAAGAAGAAGTATCATCTCCTAATTCTACGGGGCCTTTACCAACTAATAATATGTCAACAACTTCTTCAGTAGCTACACCACCTGCTTCACCATCATCTGATATCAAGATAGCGCCACCAGAAACGGAGATGAAGCAACCAGATTTTAATTTCTCAGTAGAGAAAAAAGAAATGCCACCACATCGAGACCCGGTTCTAGAACAACAGTCAACAAACGCAATGAGCATTGAAGATTTATTGAACCCTAAACGTCCAGTTTCAGAGCCAGTCAAAAATAATATTCAAGATGTCGATGATTTTATTAGGCAATTCCAAGATGCGCCAAAGCCACATTTTGGAAATCAACCAACTCCAGAAGCTGTTGTCACTCCAGTCATGAATAGTCAACCGGTGCCAAAAGATACGTCAACACCAAATATAGCACCAAAAGAAAATCCAATCATTCACGAGGATAAAATTCCAGAAAAAGAAATTGATGTTACCGACGATCAATTCTTCGATGATTTCTTTGATGATTAGTTGTTATAATTAGTAGGTAAAAAAATAGACGAAAAAGAAATAAAAAAATGAGGTGTATTATTTATGTGGACAGATCAACAAGAACTAGAATTAGAAAGGCAACAACGTTCTCGGCTTATTCAAAGAGTAAATGACGTAAAAGTAACTCTTGAACAACATACTGATAGAAAAGCTACTAAAAGCTACTATTGGTAATATAGGAATTACTTATAATAATAAAATGGTAGAATTTTATCAGAATTGTGCAAGATGTAATATTTCTTATATTCAGTCTTCATTAAGAAGGGTTATTTCTTCTTATTTAATGGATGTCGTAATAAATGCGTTAAATGAGTTACAGGACTATATTAATTGTTTCGATATAAAAATTGATGAAACGAATGCCCAAGAAGAAGCATCAAAAATATTAAATCAAGCTAATTCAATACTTCAAGAATATGAAAAATTATCGGATGAAGTGTTTAGCTTTGATATTAATAAAGATATAGTTAAAGCAGTAGAAAAAGATATAGAAATTCATGAACAAATTGAAAAAGAGGGCGGATACAATTTTTATTCAGATCATCCAGAAAGCATAATAGAACAATATAATCGCGAACTAGAAGCTTTAGGCATGACAACAAGAATACCAAGTTCAGTAATTGAAAATATCAAACATAAAGGAAATAATGCTGATGGATATGAAGAATCACATTCAGAAATTGATAAAATAGATTATTCTGCTATAAAACAAGATATTGCAGATGCTAAAACGTTTCTCGAACAATATAATGAAGAGCTGAAATCATTAGGAATTTCAGAAGTTCCTATAGTGCAAAATGAAGACGAAGATAATTACCATCGATAAGATTAGTGAAATGACTTTTCATCAAAACAGTCAAAATTAGTTCCTACACAATATCATCCCTCTGACATATAATATAGTGGTGATATGATGTATGACTCTATGGATATAGGAGAAATAGATACCATTACTACTAATGAAAATTTAATTGATATTAGGGATAAGTATGAATATGTATTAAACCATATAAAAGGTGCTAAAAATATTCCTTATACATATTTGATGATGATGCCAGATAATTATTTAACTAAAGATAGAAAATATTATTTCTACTGTGACTGCGGTACTAAAAGTAGAAAAGTGTGTAATTATCTAACAGAACTTGGTTATCAAGTGGTTGACTTGATTGGCGGTTTTGAACATTATCAAGAAAAAAAGAATTTATTAATAGATAAGAGAGTAGATGACTAAAAAAAATCTATTCTCTTTCTCTTTTCGCAAAAAAACTTTGAAATTCTGAAAAAAATATGTTATAATGAGCAAGATGTTTATATAGGAAGTGAAATTATGAAAAAACGAAACATTGCGATTATTGCCCATGTTGACCACGGGAAGACTACATTAGTCGATGAAATATTAAAAACAAGTGGAATGTTTAGAGAAAACGAAGATACCTCTAATGTAACAATGGATTCTAATGCCTTAGAGAAAGAAAGAGGAATTACGATTTTAGCCAAAACTACCGCAGTAGACTATAAAGACTATCGAATTAATATTCTTGATACACCAGGACATGCTGATTTTGGTGGCGAAGTAGAACGTATTATGAATATGGTTGATGGCGTATTACTTGTTGTTGATGCTTATGAAGGACCAATGCCACAAACAAGATTCGTTTTAAAGAAAGCGTTAGAAGCAAAGGCAAAACCTATCGTCGTGATCAACAAAGTAGATAAACCTAGTGCGAGATGTAGTAAAGTTGTCGATGAAGTATTAGATTTATTCATCGAACTTGGAGCAGATGATGATCAGTTAGATTTCAAGGTTGTATACGCTAGTGCATTAAATGGAACTTCAAGTTTGAGTGAAGATATTACAACTCAAACTCCAGGATTCCATGAATTACTTGATTTAATTATTGAAGAAATTCCTGCACCTCAAGGAGATCCAGAAAAACCATTACAGTTCCAACCAGCTTTATTAGATTATAATGAATTCGTCGGTAGAATAGGTATCGGACGTATTCATAATGGAAGAATCAAAGTAGGTCAAATGGTAAATTGTTGTCGTTTAGACGGTACAACAAAAGCATTCCGAGTTCAAAAACTATTTGGTTTTCTTGGCATGAAGCGTTTAGAAATTGAAGAAGCAGAAGCAGGTGACATCGTCGCTATTGCTGGACTTAGTGATATTTCTGTCGGAGAGACCATCTGTAATCAAGGAGAAGCATATCCTTTACCATTACTTAGAATCGATGAGCCAACGCTTCAAATGACATTTGGTACCAACACTTCACCATTTGTAGGAAAAGAAGGTAAATTTTTAACTGCTCGTCAGATTGAAGATCGTCTAAATAGAGAACTACAACGTGATGTTAGCTTACGCGTTGAACCATCAGAAGGAGAAAGCTGGTTAGTATCTGGTCGTGGTGAATTACATCTTTCTATCTTAATTGAGAACATGCGTCGTGAAGGGTATGAATTACAAGTATCTAAACCAGAAGTTATTTTAAAAGAAGAAGATGGCATTAAGATGGAGCCGTATGAAGACTTACAAATTGAAGTGCCTGAAGACTGTGTAGGTTCAGTGATCGAACAATTGGGTTCTCGAGGAGCCATTATGGATAATATGACCAACTTCGAAAACCAAGTAAGATTAAATTACGTAATTCCATCTCGTGGTTTAATTGGTTTTATGACTGACTTCATGACCTTAACAAAGGGATACGGAATCATTAATCACACGTTCAAAGAGTATCGACTATATCAAGCTCTTCAAATTGGGGAAAGAAAACTAGGTGTTTTAGTTTCTACTGAAACAGGAAAGAGTTCAGCTTATGCTTTAGGGCAATTAGAAGATCGAGGAATTATGTTTATCGAACCAGCAGTTGATGTGTATGAAGGAATGATCGTTGGTGAATGTAATCGTGAAAATGATTTAGCAGTAAATGTAGTAAAAGGAAAGCAATTAACCAATATGAGAGCAGCTAGTGCCGATAAAACTGTCGTTTTAAAACGTCCTAGACCAATTACCCTAGAATACGCACTAGATTATATCAATAGTGATGAATTAGTAGAGATTACACCATTAAATATTCGTTTACGAAAAAAGATTTTAGACACTGAGCAACGGAAAAAATTTGATGCTAAAAAATAGGAAAAGTACTTTAAACCGTACTTTTTTTTTGGTATAATTCTATCATAGATAAAGAATAAGGGGATGAAATCATGAATGAAATGAATAATAATATACCACAGTTAAATTCAGAAGGACAGCCAACTGGAATGGCAGCTGGAGCTAATTCTAGTACGCCATCAGTTACTCCCACTGTTCAAAATGCTTCAAATGTTCCGAATACTCAAAATGTTCAAAACACTTCAAGCTTGTTAAATAGTGTTTCTTCTCAGCCAGCAGCAAACCATACAGGTAATGCAACTTCTCCAATAAATGCTGATCCAGGCATAAATTTAGCTAATCATTTAACAAGTGATCCGGTACCACAACCAACTAACATGACACCATCTGCAACACTAGGAACCGTGACACCTAACTTACAAAATCCTAACGACATGATGTCTAATACTAGTGGAGGAGGGAATGGTACTAGTTCAGGAAATGGTTCAGCTTCTAGTTTAATGAAAGAACCATCAGCATCTAACAATGCTCCTAAAAAAACAAAAAGTCCACTTTTTGCCGTTTTTGTATTTTTAATCATTGGAGGTTTTATTTTTGGACTACCATATATTAATGAATATAAACAAGCACAAGAAACAAAAAAACAACAAGCTGCTTTAGAAGAACAATTACGTAAAGAAGAAGAGGAACAACAAAAAGCTGAAGAAGAGCGCCAAGAAGCATTAGAAGAAGAAAAGAAGATAAAAACTTCAAGTTGTACCTCACCAGCTTCTAATCAAGGAACATTTACGTTAAATCAAACGCAAACTTTTGAATATAAAGAGGATAAGATTCTAACTATTTCAGTAGCTACTTCACGTACTTATCTTCAAGAAGATGCTGAATACGAAGCAATGAAATTATCTTGCCAAACACAAGCAGATCCATTAACTACACCTAGTCAAGAAGGGTACAGTGTCGATTGCGAAATTGATAACCTAACCATAACTTTAACAGAAAGTTACGATTTAGAAACATTCGAAACTTTTACGACTTCTACTGGAGAAACTAAAGTAGCTCCATATCGTTACCAACAATCTTTTAGTGAAGTACAAAAAACTTTAGAAGCAAGTCAGACAGTATGTAAATAGATAAAAATTCCCCATAATAGTTGCTTAAATTTCCGTATTTACTATATAATTTTATTAGGGAGTGAAAACATGAATGAAAAACAAGTAAAAGAAATCACCAGTCGTGATGACGATTTTGCCAAGTGGTACACAGATATCTGTTTAAAAGCAGAATTAGTAGACTATTCATCAGTAAAAGGGTGTTTAATTATTCGACCTTATGGCTATGCTATTTGGGAAAATATACAAAAAGAACTAGACAAAAGATTTAAAGAAACCGGTCATCAGAACGTTTATATGCCACTTTTAATTTCTGAATCCTTACTAAACAAAGAAAAGGAACATGTAGAAGGATTTGCCCCAGAAGTAGCGTGGATTACTCATGGTGGAAGTGAAGAATTAACAGAACGCTTATGTGTTCGTCCGACTAGTGAGACATTATTTTGCGAACATTACGCTAATATCATAAAAAGTTATCGTGATTTACCTAAACTATATAATCAGTGGTGTAGTGTAGTTCGCTGGGAAAAAACAACTAGACCTTTCCTACGAAGTCGAGAATTCTTATGGCAAGAGGGTCATACAGTACATGCAACAAAAGAAGAAGCCCAGGAAGAAACTTTAAAAATGCTAAATATCTATGCTGACTTCTGTGAAGAGATTTTAGCAATTCCAGTAGTAAAAGGGGAAAAAACCGCAAAAGAAAAGTTTGCAGGTGCAGAAAACACATATACAATAGAAGCGTTAATGTATAATGGTGTTGCCTTACAATCGGGAACTTCTCACTATTTTGGTGATAACTTTGCAAAAGCTTTTCAAATGACGTATTTAGATAGAGAAAATAAACTTCGCTATGTGTATCAAACCTCTTGGGGCATGTCAACTAGAATAATCGGAGCAATGATTATGACCCATAGTGACGATCATGGTTTAGTTTTACCACCAAATATCGCACCAATTAAAGTAAATATCATTCCAATTGGTAAAAATCATCCTGAAGTAATCGAAAAAAGTTATGAAATTGCGAAAGAACTAAAACTCTTGAATATTAGTTGTGAAGTAGACGATAGCGAAAAGTCACCAGGATTTAGATTTGCGGAAAGTGAAATGAGAGGAATTCCTCTTCGCATTGAAATAGGTCCTCGTGATGTCGCAACCAATACATGTATCTTAGTACGAAGAGATACGCTAGAAAAAGTAGCAGTTTCTTTAAGTGATGTTACTGAAGAAGTCATTAAAATGCTTTTAGATATTCAAAATAGTATGTACTTAAGAGCTAAAATCAGAAGAGAAGATATGACGAAAACAGTTTATACTCTAGAAGAAATGATCACTTTAGCGAATCAAGAAAATGGCTTCATCCGTGCCTCATGGTGTGGTAATAGAGAATGTGAAGATACAATCAAAGAAAAGGTTGGCGTAACCTCACGTTGTATTCCGTTTGATGATCATGAACCCATCGGCAAATGTGTATGCTGTGGAAAAGAGGCTAAACATTTAGTCTATTGGGGAAAACAATATTAAAAGAATAAAAAGAAAAGTAGGGGATAATATGAAAAAAGAAACAAAAAAAGAAACGAAAAAAAAGAGAAAAAAGAAATCGGTCGATAATGTTAAATGGATTAGAATCGGTCTTTGTGGATTATTACTCATCATAGTCATTGTTCTAATCATTATGTTCTTTGTTGACCAAGACAAAAAGGAAACTGACACACCAACACCTGAGCCAACCGTTCAACCAACTGACCCAGCTGAAGTAAAAACACCAGATTACTATACAGTAATTAACTATCTAAATCTAAATACTTTACCAAAAGAGTATTATGGTTATTTCTTCAAGAATGATGAGTTAAGCGTTAATGATATGGATAACCAAATCAAAGTATACATGGCTATTCGTAAGATTGTTGCCGATAACCCAACTGCCTATTTAAATACCGATAAAAAACTTGAGATTAATGCTTCAGATGTAGAAAAAGCGTTAACGACGTTATTTGGTAAAGAAGTAAAATACGAGCATACTTCATTAAGCGGAAATGCTTGTAGTTATACTGATTTTAAATATGATAAAGAGAATAATCTTTATACCCAAATGCCATCTGATTGTCCAGATGCTGCTAGAAACACAATTTATACAGAACTAGTAAGTACTAATGAAGATGAGGATAAAATTGTCATCAGTGAAAAAGTAGCCATTATTAATTTTGACTATAACTTGGAAGAAAAGAAAACCTACTACTATGTTTACCGTGATTTAGAAGCTACTGATTTAATCGCAACAGCAGAAAATTATGGTATTGATTCTTGTCGTGATAATGTACCAACCTACCAATTTACTTTCTTAAAAGATAAAGAGAGTGGTACTTACTACTTTGATAAAGTTGAATTAGTAAAATAAAGAAACTCGTTTCTATGGAAGCGAGTTTTTTCAATGATCGAAAATATTTCTAAAAAGACTAGGCGAAATATTTCTATACGATTATAATATAGTTAAGAATAAGATTACTATTTCATTTCTTGAAATACTGGATAGTAACGAAAAAAACAAGTAGAAAGGAAAATAAGAATATGTCAGTTGTAGTGAACATTAACCAAAATCCCCAAAAAATAATGAAGATAAACTTGAAAGACTTAGAAGAGAGTGTAGAAGCTAATCAACTTTATTATGGAGTCCCTAATCAAGCCTATTGTTTAGAAAGCTATATTGGAAAGAAAGATATCCGTAATCAATTATTTGTTCTTTTTAGTAGAAAGACTTATGGTAGAGGCATGAGCTTTTTCGCTGACGATGATTACAACATAGAACTAGTTCTCAATTACCCAGCTACGAATACCGATATTGAGGTATTCTATCATTTTATTCAAAGCTGTTGTGAGAAGTTTGAGTTAGAAACCTTTCTTCAAGAAGAAGAAGAGTATCCACTTTCCCAAATAGAAGAATTAAAACAAGAAGTCATCATGTTCAACCAGAAGTATATAAGACAAGAACTAAAAGCAGGGCTCACTATTTTTGGATGTATTTATCCAATAACGATCGAAGATAAATTCATCAAGAGTGTTCAAATTGTTCTTCCAGAACGAGTAACCGATTTATTTGAACTATATCTAGATAAAAAACAAAAACAAGATTGTTATTTTGCGAAACCAATCATCTATACCGATAACCAGAATGATAATTATTATGCCAGATATGCATTAACCGAAAATGTTCCTTCAATATTTCCAACAAAAGTATATTTACCATTTGGATATAATCAAGACTATTTTAAACAAATAAAGTCATGGAATGTAGCCATTATTGAAAATAAAAATCAAGAGTTGAAACTAACAGCAGAAATTCCTTTTACTGATTTCATAAAAATAATCGATAAGAAGAGGTGTCCTATATTTGATGCGAAACACATTATCGTAACCGTAGATCAAGCCTTGTTAAAGAAAGTAGAGAAATATAAAATTGATCAAGCAAAAGAAAAACTATCTGAATGGTTATCCGATTTTCGAGAATTAGGCCAAAAACCGGCAAAAATAGAATATACAAATTCTTTTGGAGAAGAAGGAATTAATTGTTTTATTTTTAAGTATAAAAAAACAATTCTAGGTAAGTGGATGTTAGGAATTGTCAGTGATTCTGGTACATTTAGTGAAATGAAAGAATATCACAAAGAAACAGAGATAGAAGATGCGAAAGAAATCATAAAACTGTTAAAAGAATTCTGGCAAAGACAAGCAAAAGACTTGGAGAAAAAACAAAAGAAGGAAGAAAATAAGTAAAAAAGCCTAATTTCCCAAAATAGAAATTAGGTTTTCTTATTTCAAAATACTACTTTGATTAATGACAGGGACACTATATAAAAATAGGATATCTTTATTAGTAAAATCAACCAGATTCTCTAATAGATCAGTACTAATATACCGTAGATCAATTAAAGTAATATGATGATAACTTTCAATCATTAGAGGAGTCAAACTACTCGCAAAAGAATCACGGAAAATAATGAGTTCGCCATCGGCTTGATTTGGATTTTCGATTTCTAAAAGAGGTGTGGGACCAGATAAAAATAAGTCATAGGAATCGATATTTTCTGAATTTGGTTGATAAACAGGTTCCATTTTTTGTTTTTCGAAATTCCATACTTGAATACTCTCTAATGTATCATTAGTAAGATAGGTAATTGTATCGGGTTGAATAGGTAAAGCGGCTTGACCATAAAGCGAGCCATAAAAAGGAGTAAAGGTTTTCTTTTCTTTATCCTTGCTCACATACTGGTGATTCATCTCTTCAACTAAATAAGAAGCAATATCCGTTATTTTATCCTGACGCCAATGAATATCTGTTCGGTAATAATCATTTAAAGAAAGTTTAGAAAATAACTCAATATATTGAAAGTCAGCATCTAGCTGGGTATTTAATTCAGTAACTAAATGGGAATAATCAAATTTTGGATACAAAGAATTTTTTAAATAAGCATTTTTGTCAGGAATAATACTATAATAAATTTCTTGATCAGTAGTTAAATAACGTTCTTTTATTTCCGTAAGTTTACCAATAAATTTATCGATTTCTTTTTGATTCCAAGTAGAAAAAGAAGAAAAAACAGAATCATCTTGGATAAAAATACCTTCATTATCTAACTTTTGAAAGAGATAAAATTGCGTATAAGCCTTAGCTCGTCTAAATTCATCTCGATAAGGAAATTGATCACTAAAGTATTGATCTAATTCACTAAAATAGTCCCCTTTCATTATTTCATCTATACTAAAGTCAGGAAGATCCGCTAATTTTCTTCTTTCTGATAGAGATATTTCTTGATCAGGAATAAAAATACTGAAGAGAAAGAAGCCAAAGATAAATAAAATAAATTCCCCAATAATTAAATTATCTTTCACTGTAATTCCTCCTAAAATCTAAAGTATAAGAATGGGTTATAAGCTTCATCCACCAAGAAACTAACCGAGATGAACAATAAAGCAAAGTAATAACCAATTTCAAGTACATCTATTACTCGTTTAAAACGAGGTTTTTGCACTAAAGAATTGACCAATTGTTTTCCAAGTGGCGAAATGGCGAATAAGCTAACTAATAAAACAACCCCATAGCTTCTTAAATAATATATTGTCTCATGAGTAACTAAAGGTATAGTTAAATTTCCAAACATTCCCTTTAAAAATTGAATGAGCTCATGATAATCGTCAAAATGGAAAATAACGAAACTGATAACAATCAGAATAAAGGTATAGACTCTAGCTAGATGTGGGTGAAGTTTTAACACCTTCTTTAGTAACGTTTTTTCAATGATCAGTAATACGCCAAAATAAAGCCCCCAGATAACAAAGTTCCAACTAGCTCCATGCCATAAACCAGTTAAACACCAGACGATAAGGATATTGATACACTGTCTGGTTATTCCTTTTCGATTTCCCCCTAATGGGATATAGACATAGTCTTTAAACCAACTAGATAAAGAAATATGCCATCTCCGCCAAAAGTCAGTAATACTCTTGGCAATTAATGGATAATTGAAATTTTCTAAGAAATGGAAACCAAACATTAACCCTAATCCAATTGCCATATCTGAGTAACCAGAAAAATCAAAGTAGAGTTGTAAGGTAATCGCAATTGCCTGAATCCAATAAGATAGGATAGAGGAAGCAGTACCTTCAGCTAAAATAGCTACCAGTTCACCTAGAACATTAGCTAGTAGAACTTTTTTCGCTAATCCAATCGTAAATCGTTTAACCCCTGCTGCGAATGTTTCTTTTGACTCTTTACGTTGTTCTAATTCATTTTGGACTGTTTCATAACGGACAATCGGTCCTGCCACTAATTGAGGAAATAAGGAAAGATAAGTCGCAAATGTCCAAAAATTCTTAGCACTTTTTACTTCTCCTCGATAAATATCGATCGTATAACTAGTTGCCTGAAAAGTAAAGAAACTAATCCCAATTGGCATTACGATATTAGGAATAACCATTTCTAGGGAAAAAACAGTATTCAAATTATCGATTAAGAAACCAAAATATTTAAAATAGAATAATAATCCAAAACTAATCACTAAATCGATCACTAAAATTAGTGTCCGATATTTAGTCATTTTCTCGATTAATCTTCCAGAAATATAGTTGATGAGACAGGAAAAGAGTAAAACGAGAATATACTTTGGTTCGCCATAGAAATAGAAAAACAAACTAGCGACTAACAAAACGGTATTTTTATGTTTTTTAAACAATACAAAATAACAGAGTAATACGATTGGTAAAAAATAAAATAGAAAAGTAATACTGGAAAAAAGCATATTTATGTTACTCCTTTAGAAGAAAAAGTCCCGGTATTTTTCTTATGTTAAGATAATTGTTCGAAGTTTGTCTTAATTGGATCAGCAAGCTCACCACTCATGATAAGAATGATTAAGTTGCCTTTACTTTCTACATAAACATTTTCTGCTGTTACACAGATCCATTTTGCAGGATTTGCTTTTTCTTTGATTAAAGTCTTAGTTGCTTCGATATCTGCACCGTCGTTCATACGAACCAAAACAACAGAGTGAGCGATAGAACCAACCATAGATTCAGAAGCTAATGCCTCTTGATAATCAATATCTTTTGTTCCTAGATAATTTTCGATGTTTTCATCAGTTACTTCTACATTAGATAACATCATTGGTAATTCATCTTCAGAGATACCTGCATATACTTTTGTCATGATCTCTTCTAATGTTCCTTCAATATTTTTTTCTTGTTTTCCACATCCAGTCATAAAGAATAAAGTAAGTCCAATACATAAACCAATAATTATTTTTTTCATGATAAATTTTCCTCCATAATATGTTTAATTTCTTGAATGAATTGGTTACGATTACTATTCATCTGCACTACAATTGTATATCCATCTTGTTCCCAAATGGCTTGATAGATATCTTTTTGATAAGCTAGATAAACACTAACCCCACCAATATTAGAGCTCTTTGTTTCGAGTGATAAAGGTAATTCTTGTTTTTGAATCGTTAAATAGACGGGATTTACCTTTTGATAGGTAATCGTTAAAGCGTCTTTGTTTTGCTGGTATTGGTATTTAGTTTCTCCATCTTCATGCCAGATTGGATATTCATCAAGAGCAATTTCTGAATAGTAATCTACTCGCATTGCGGTAACAGGAAGATAAAGTTCAGAATGAAAATAGAGCGTGATTGGTTGGATAAAAAAGGATAGTCCTAATAAAATGAAAATACTAGCATATAAATAAACAAAGTGCATGTCTTTCTTCTTAGAATAATCGTTTGGTAAATAAATATCCAAACTTTTCTTTAGCTTTTGTTCTAAGCGTCTATTCATAGTCTTCCCCCTAACTTTTTTCTGATCTTAGCTAACGCATAAGTGTATGTAGAACGAACTTTGGAATAGGGTAGATGTAATACTTTAGCGGTTTCGTAATGCTTTAATCCACCATAAAGATGGAGAGTCACGACTTGTTTTTCTTTTTCAGTTAAACAGCCTAGAGCATCATTCACAAAAGATAAATCAGTAGTAGGTGTTAAGCATTCTTGTTGGATAAGAAAATCTAATTTTTCATCTTCAATAGCTACCTCTTTCTTTTGACGTAGTTTTGTGTAAATCAGATTCTTAGTCATTTGATAGACCCAAGCTTTAACGTTAGTACCGGGAACATAACGATGTTTATACTTTTCGATCCTAATGAATACTTCTTGAGTGATATCTTCTGCTTGATAGTAATCTTTAACGAGGGAGAAAGTATAGCGAAAAATAGTTGGATAGAGAAGCTGATAGATTTCTCCCCAAGCCTTTTTGTCTTCTTGTTGTAATTTTCTTAAGGCGTGATCTAATCGTACTTGATCTAACCACGAACTCATACTACCACCACCTGTTTCCAATCTCGTCCAGTATTATAACTTTTTTTGATAGTTTTTTGGAGAAAAAAGTGAAAGAAATTTAAAAAAATTTATCTATCTATAAATTATGTCTAGATAAAAAGAAGAATTTCTAAAGAACGATAACTAAATAAACATGATGAATAGAGTAAAAAAACTTATCTTTTCTTCAAACTAAAAAGATAGGTAGGTATGATATAACAAAATAAAGATATAGAAAGATCTTTATTTCAGACTGTTGACAAACTACTTTTTTGGAAACATTAATATTTTAAATTTTATAAAAGTGGAAGACTAAACGTAGTATGGTTTTTACTACGTTACTATTCTTCCACTAATCGATATAAATTGATACTAGGTCGATTAAACAATCGCAATTTGTATAAACTAGTTCCTAAACCACCAGAAACATAGAGTTTAGTATCACCAACTTGATAATAGGGATTAGGATACTTTTTAGCACCATCTACACGAAGAACTGCACCGATTTTAGGAATTACTACTTGACCGTTATGAGAATGTCCACTTAGAGCCAAGTTAATATGATTATAGTTCTTGATACTATCGATCATATCTGGTTCGTGAAATAAAGAAATTGTATATAAAGTTTCACTATCAATATAGTTAAAAGCTTGGGCAATATCTTCATCATTTTGTAACATACTACCAATTCCAGTAATTAAAATAGGTGTAGTACCATGAGAATAGATTAAATCATAATTATTGTCTAATATTTTAAAAGCAGTATTTTGAAATACTAAGTCGAAAGTATTATTGGCGTAATCGTGATTGCCGCGAACCGCATATAATCCAGTAGTTGCTTCAATCTGATTGAATTGCTCTTTTAATGCTTCAATATCCTCTTCTTGAATAGGTGTATCTTGATCGGTAAGATCACCAGTAAACACCACAACATCTGGCTTTAATCGATTAATCTCACGAACTAATTGTTTTAAGTCATTATAATCAAATGTTGATTGATAATGTAAATCGGAAAAATGAACGATTTTAAAGCCGTGAAAAGAACTAGGAAGCATACTATCTACGACTTTATATTCTCTGACGACTAGACCATTTGTTCCGATAAAACGCATGTAACAAAAAAAGCCAACTACGAAAAAAGTAAAGAAAAAGAATATTAAGAAAACCCGAAATAAGTAACGATGTTGTTTTTCTCTTTTTTCCTCCTTTTCCATTTTTTCGACGATGGGCTTACTTTTTTCTTCACGACTAATCATAACATCACCATCATAGTACCAACGATAGATAATAATGTCAAAGTAAAGTTATGAAAAGCATGAAGAGAAATGGAAGTAAAAATATTGTTGGTCTTTACATACATCAAGCCAAAAGCAAATCCCAATGCACTATAAGGAATAATATAGGCAAAGTCCCATGGCGAAGTAATCGCTAATATGACATGTAAACTACCAAAAATTAATCCTGTCATGATGACAAATAACCATTTATCGGTAAATACCTCGCGAAAAGCTTTTCTAAATACCATTTCTTCAATGAAAGGGGCAACGAAACCAACACTGATTAAAGAAATCCAAGGTGCAGCATGAATAACACTCTGCACACTTTCTTCATTATTGGCACTTGCTTCTGGAAGTAAAAATAGAATAAGACTATTGGCAACTACCATAACGATAACCCCAATTAACCAATACTTAAATCCAGTATCCAAGTATTGATTAAAATTCTTTTTAAAATCTAAGAAATCTTTCTTGATATCTGGAAAATAAATCCAAAGAAGAATCCCAAAAAGAATTAAATTAGAAAACAAAGATAGATAACTACTTGTACTTCCTTCTAAAGAATGAATATTAAATAACCAAATAGGAATTAGTTGAAACAAACTAGAAAAGTAAAATAAGCAAAAGATACCAATTCCTTTTAGAACTTTATGATTATCGATATAATTTTTCATCAACCAATAGTTGACTAATGTACCAGCTAAACAACTACCTAATATTGTAGGAATATAAGGATCTACCTTGGCAAGAGACAAAAGTAGAAAGCTAATACCAAAAGCGATTACTCCCCATATACTAAGGGAGATTAAATTATTGTACTTTGTGAATTTTTTAATAAGCTCTTTTTTCTGACTCATGAAGTAGAAATAAGGAAAAGTAGTCATTAAAAAAGATAGTAAAATTGTATAACCTGTATAATCCATTTTCATCACCTCAAATTTTTTAGTATACTATAATAATCTTACCACAGAAACTCGGTAAAGAGGAAAAGAAATCGCATGTGAATAGAAAAAATTGGACATTTTCTATCTTCTGTGACAAAATAAGCCCCATTAATGACAGAGAGTGGGAAAAATGGAAGGAATATCAGAAATTAAACGAATTGCTAGTTTAATGTCGAATTTACCTGCTAATCAAAAAGTATTTAAATTTAACTGTAGTAAGCAACAGTAAACGTATACACAGAAGAATTTTTGAATTCTCATTTTACTATACATCCTGTTGCATATTTACCATTAGAAAATGTCAACAAAACTTAGCACAGCTACTAAGATTCATGAAATTACTCATCACAATTAGAAAGGATAAAGCAAACGACAAAACATTATCATAATAAAGAAGTATTACCTATCTTTTTAGAAAAAGTAGCGGCTTTAGAACTAGACAATTCTTTAGAACTGTTAACGGTTTGTGAGACGATGCATTTTAGAAGTTTTTTAGAATATGTATTGGATTTATATGAAGAAAACAATCACTCGCGAACTGAACGAGTAGAGGCCTCTGCCTATATTACCTCGACATTAAAAGCGGTGAATTTATTTGATCGTTATTTAGAATCTAATCAAGAAGAAAAAAAAGAAATTCTTGCTGGTATTCAAATGGTATTTGATGGTAATAAAACAGTAGAAGAATACTTAGATAGTCAAGATATCACTTTAGAAAATAGTACAAATATAGGATTAATGCAAAAACGTTTATCCAGAAGATAATCGATTGCCATATATTTAATTTTTTGTTTTAAAATCTCTTGTGATAAATAAGAATTCATGTTATGATGAAACCATCAAGGAAACTTGATAAAAAAGGAACACTTAATCCTCTGATGTTAAGTGTTGCCTGTTGTTTTGCTCCACCTAAATCATAGAATGAGTTAGGTGGATTTCTTTTATATCAATACAATGATTTGTACAAATAATAAAAGGAAGATGATGAGAATCAAAGAAAAGATTAAAAAAAGATTAAAAAATCTTTCTTACTCATTTTATCGCCTCCCTTCTTGATTGAAGTTAGGCTCCACCCAACAGATTAAATGTTCCAGACAAGATTATAGAGTAGAGAGATCTAGAAAATAAATGGATAAATTGCCATTTGTGAGAGTTAAACTCTTTCTTTTTCTTCTTTTCTTTCTACAAAAATAACTTTTATTTAGAAATCTAATCAGTAATTAAACTTAGAATAGTTTTTCATTTTCTTGCATGAACACTTCGATATTTCTCGTAGATTTAAAAAAATATCTGTAAATTCTTAAAAAAATAAGAAGATTTCTCATAAAATAAGCAAAAAAAGTATGACAAATACGTATTTTATGTTATACTGGTACTACAACGAGTGGCAAAAACCACTCTGTTTTATTTGTGGAGGCGTGAAATGAAAGAAAAGATAACTGCCGCAGCAGAAGAAAGATTAAAAGAATTAGGTGTATTCATTGACAATGTAGAATACGGAAAAGTAAATGGGGAGAATACCTTGACAATCGTTTTAGACAGCGAAGAGATTATTCCTTTAAATACCGTAGTCATGGCAACGAGAATTTTAAATCCTATCTTAGATAAATTAGATTTAATCGATGAATCTTACATGTTAGATGTATACGCCAAACCAAAAGGAGAAGAGTAAAAATCATGAATGGAAAAGAATTTATGAAAGCAGTCGACTTAGTCGAAAAAGAAAAGGGAATTGACCGTAGTATCATTTTTGAAGCAATGGAAAATGCGTTAATGGCTGCCTATAAGCGTTCAACAGGTCTACAAAATTCTCATGTTAGAATCGATAAGAATACAGGAGATATTAAAGTATATTCCTACGTAACCGTAGTCGAAGATGAAAAAGAAGAAACGGATGACGGAATCGATTTAGATACAGAGATCAGTTTAACAGAAGCTAGAAAAAAAGATAAAACATTAAACGTTGGAGATACAATCGAAACAGAAATCGTTCCTAAAGAAGAATTTGGACGAGTAGCGACTTCTACTGCTAAACAAGTATTAATTCAAAAGATCAGAGAAGCAGAAAGAAATAGTATCATGGAAGACTTAGGAGACAAACAAGATGAATTATTAATTGGTACTGTTGAATTAGAAGATACCGATAACTACTATATTAACCTAGGAAGAAGTAATGGTATTTTACCAAAGAAAGAATGTATACCTGGTGAGAAAATCGAAATGGGTAGTCAGATTAAAGTATATGTTAGTAAAGTAGATGCTGGTAGTAAAGGACTATTTATCTTACTATCTCGTACCCATTATGGTTTCGTAAAGCGTTTATTTGAATTAGAAATTCCAGAGATCAACGAAGGAAGCGTCTTAATTTACAGTGTCGCAAGAGATGCTGGAAACAGAAGCAAAGTAGCTGTTTATTCTGAACATGATCGTGTTGATCCAATTGGCGCTTGTATCGGAGAAAAAGGAAGTCGTATTGCTCACATCTTAGAAGAATTACATGGCGAAAAAGTAGACATCGTAAAATACGACAAAGATCCAGCTGTATTTATCGAAAACGCATTATCTCCAGCTAAGGAATTAAAAGTATTAATCATGGATCCAAAAAAACAAGAAGCATTAGTGGTAGCCGATGGAGATAATTTCTCGTTAGCAATTGGTAAAAAAGGAAACAACGCTCGTCTTGCTTCACGCTTAACACACTATAAGATTGATATTAAAAATACTGAGCAAGCAAGAGAAGCAGGCATAAACTTTAGGGATGAATAATGATGAAAGTAAAAAAAATTCCATTAAGAAGTTGTGTCATTACCAAAGAAAGATTACCAAAACAAGAATTACTCCGTATCGTTAAAACTAAAGAACAAGAAGTAAAAGTGGATCCAACAGGAAAATTGAATGGTCGAGGTGCATATATTAAAAAGGATAAAGAAGTACTAGAAAAAGCTAAGAAAACAAAAGCCTTAGCTAGACACCTAGAAATCGAAATTCCTGAAGAAATCTATCAAGAAATTGAAAGAATAATTGAAGCGGAAACAAGCAATGAATAAAAAGAGGCATCTATTGACAAAATAATTTTATCCATAATAGAATAGAAGCAAAGAAACGTGAACATTTTAACATTTAATTGAACATGAGAAGTAAAGTAAAAGGAGGGTGATTTTCATGATGAGTGTTTTAGAATATGCACAAGATGTAAATAAAACGGTAGAAGAGATTTTCAAACTATGTGATAAGCTAGAAATAAAAGTAAAAAACGAGGACGATATGCTAGAGCAAGATGATATCATCTTATTAGATAACGAAATCCAAGACCAAGAAGATTATGTTGTCGAAGAGACTGAAGAAGATGATGACTTATTTGAAAAAGTTGAGGATCTAGCACTAAATACAAAATTAGGAGCAGAAAAACAAAAGACAAAAAATCGCCAAAAGAAAGAACAAAAAACAAATAAAGAAAATAAAAATAATCAGTTTCTAAAAGATAAGAAAGAAATGTATAAACATAAAGAAAAATTAGTTTCAAATACTCAAGATACCGATATCAACACCGTTTTATACAAAGATAATATGACAGTAAAAGAGTTAGCAGATAGTTTAGCTGTCGCACCAAGTGAATTAATTAAAAAATTGATGTCTCTTGGGATTATGGCAACCCTAAATCATTCTTTAACTTTTGAAGTGGCTGAACTTTTAGTTGTCGACTATGATAAGACATTAAAGAAAGAAGAAAGTGCCGATATTTCTAATTTTGAAGAATATGAAATCATCGATGATGAAGCAAATTTAGTAGAACGTCCGCCAGTAGTGACGATCATGGGACATGTCGATCATGGAAAAACATCTTTACTAGATGCGATTAGAAAGACTAACGTAGTAAGTGGCGAAGCAGGAGGAATTACTCAAGCAATCGGTGCTTATCAAGTAGAAGTAAACGGAAAAAAGATAACCTTTATTGATACACCAGGTCATGAGGCTTTTACCGAAATGAGAGCTAGAGGAGCTAGTATTACCGATATCGTCATTATTATTGTAGCTGCTGATGATGGAGTTATGCCTCAAACAAAAGAAGCCATCGATCACGCTAAAGCAGCTGATGTACCAATCATTGTTGCGATCAATAAAATCGATAAACCAGATGCTAATCCAGAAAAAGTATTAACAGAATTAGTCGAATATGGGATCACTCCTGAAGAATGGGGTGGAGATGTTATCTGTACTAAGATTTCTGCAGCGACAAAAGAGGGAATTCCAGAACTATTAGAAAATATTCTACTAGTTGCTGAAATGAAAGAATTAAAAGCTAATCCACATCGTTATGCAACTGGAACTGTTATCGAATCTAAACTAGATAAACAAGTAGGAACGGTTGCCACTCTCCTTATTCAAAATGGAACTCTACGTTTAGGAGATCCTATCGTTGTTGGCACGAGCTTAGGAAAAATCAGAACATTAAAAAATGACCGTGGTGAAAATATTGTCGAAGCCTTGCCTTCTACACCAGTAGAAATTACTGGATTAAGCGAAACTCCACAGGCAGGAGATAAATTCATGGCGTTTGAAACCGAAAAACAAGCTAAACAAATTGCTGAAGAGAGAAAAGTTCGTAGTAAAGCGCAAGATACCAATAAATCAGGTATGACTCTAGAAGATTTATTTGGTCATATCCAAGACGGTATTCAAGAGATCAACGTCATTTTAAAAGCCGATGTCAACGGTAGTGCCGAAGCAGTGAAAAAGTCTTTGGAAAAAATCGAAGTAGAAAATGTCAGAGTAAAAGTAATTCGTAGTGGAGTAGGAACCATTACGGAAAGTGATGTTGTTTTAGCCAAAGCTTCTAATGCGATTATTATTGGTTTCAATGTACGTCCAAATAGTAAAACAACTGAAGTTGCGAAAGAAAACAATGTCGAAATAAGACTATACAACATTATCTATAAAGTGGTTGAAGATATGGAAAATGCCATGAAGGGAATGCTAGAACCTTTATTTGAAGAAAAAGTAAAAGGGGAAGCAGAAATTAGACAGATTTTCAAGTTCTCTAAAATTGGTAATATTGCCGGCTGTCATGTAACAGATGGGGTAATTAATCAAAATCATGAAGCTAGATTAATCAGAGATGGTGTTGTTTTATATACCGGAAAAATTAATACCATTCAACGCGAAAAGAATCAAGTAAAAGAAGTATCTAAAGGAATGGATTGTGGTATCACCTTAGAAAATTATCAAGATATTAAAGAAGGCGATATCATCGAAGCGTTTGAAATGGTAGAAATTGAAAGATAAAGATAAGAAAAGTTCTTAAAGAAAATACTGGTATCAGTACTTCTTAAGAACTTTTTTTGTTGGAAAAATAAGCCATTACACTATTTTACTTTTTGTTTTTCCTTATCTAAATAGTAAGCTTCACTAACGTTTTTCTTAATTAAAGTAGATGGGATAAAATATTGATATTCATCAGGAACTTCTTCCAAAGAATCAAATAATTTTGAAGAAACTCCCTCTTTATCTATCTTATAAAACTGGTATTGATAGGTAATATCACGTACCTGATCTTCAGTATATTCATTTAAAGGAATTTCCTGCCATTCGTGATCCCAATGATATCCATATTGAAGCCCATATTCATATTTCCCACTACTAAAGCCATAACCATAATACGAACCATAAATATAATCGTAGACATAGGCTTCCCGCTTAGGAGAATAAGAATCAATTTTTGTCGTGATATAGTCAAGATTTTCTTCGACTGGATAAAGACCGTTTTCACTAGCTTGAGC
Organism: uncultured Mycoplasmatota bacterium; assembly: GCA_900543675.1. Taxonomy (GTDB): domain Bacteria; phylum Bacillota_I; class Bacilli_A; order RF39; family UBA660; genus Alloscybalousia. The sequence continues at coordinate 14,879 of UQRY01000010.1, read as the reverse complement.
TAACTCTTCAGTCAAAGGCAAGTATTCGTCTGTTCGATTAAGTCCTTTTACTCGCATCTTTTCACTTTCAATATATCTTGATAACAAATTTGATTCACTAACATACAAATGAACATGTTCACCCTCAATATCACAATCAACGGTTTTTGCCCCACAACCAGATGTCGAAAATAACAAGGTGCCACATATAAGCCCAACATGTATTAAACTATATTGAGTATATTTCATTATTACTACCACCACCAATAAAACTATTATAATTCTGCTAAGTCTCTTTGTCTATTAAATAATGATATATAAAGTTAAGGGTAAATCTGATATAATAAAATTAAGACTAGATAAACATAAGCTTAGTAAAAAAATTTTGAAGTAAAAAGGGAGTGGTCTAGATGAGTAGAAGAAAAATACTAGTTTTTCTTATCGGAATATTGATACTTCTACTTATATTTTTTCTTTTATTCTTTTATCGTAAGCCTTCATTCGAAGAAGTTAAACAAAAATTGTCTCAAACAGAGACTATTACTATTCGAAAAATCGATAACTCGGGGAAATTTACTTTATATAAAACAATAACAGACGAAAAAACGATAAAAGAGATAATTACCATCTTACAACAGGCTGAACTTTCGCAAGCAGAATGGGAAAACTTAGTTGGAGATACTTATCAATTGATTGGTACTGATACTAAAGAAAACCAAGTATTTAAACTCGATCTTAATCTCACTGTATCTTCTAATTTAATAGTGAATTCTTTTTCCCATCGAATAACCTTAAATACAGAAAAACTAGTAGAAATCATTGAACAATAAAAGTTGAAAAAAACATTCTTTTTCGTTATAATAAAAGGCCAAAAGGAGAGTAGAAGAGAAAATGGAAATTTTATTTAACGAAGAAAGTGGAAAATATTATCCCGAAGGAAAAGATCAAGACTTTATTCATACAATATTGGCTTTTTTATACGCAAATGGTGTGAGAATAATTAATGAAAATACTTTTATTCAAAATCTCATTTATTACCGGGATGATCCTAGATTTAAGGAATGGTTCCAAACAATTGGTAAACTAGATTTCTACAATGGATTTGACGATGAAAAAAGAGGCAATCTAGAGTGGGTAACTGGATCAGAATTTGTATATTTAACTTATCAAAATGAACTGGATAACTACAAGAAGTATCAAGAGTTATTTCAATATGAGAGGTATTTGAAGGATGAAATAAATAAGCTATTACGATTAACTGAAGAATTAACAACGATCAGCTTAATAGAACAAGAGCATAAACATTCAATAAGAATTTATGTTACTGATCCCAATAAAAGATATTCTTTAGTAAAGACACCACCTAAACCATTTAGTTTGTTTGATAATGTAGAAAGCACTTTTTTGATTACCGACGGAGATACTACTATATTGAATCCTTCATCTAGTGATTGCTTAGAAACTAAAGTAGAAAATGCCATGTTTGCGATGGTTTTACCTGCAGACTATAATGGTCATCATAATTGCGTAGATATCTATACGAAAATACCTAGAAAAAAACAATTACAAAGACTAGCTACTGTTGGAGCAACCTATCGTGGAAAAAAAGATGAACTTTTAAGCGATGAAGCTTATGTAAAGAAACTTAGCTTTTAATTAAGATGAATTTTAACAGTAGTATCTTTGACATTGGCATGGTATAATACTATTAGGTGATGAAAGATGAGTATCAAAATAGAAAGATTAAACAGTCAGTTTGAAAAAGAAATCAGTAACATTCTTCAAACCGAAATCAAAGATGAAGATATAAAATTTGTAACTATAACTGGCTGTGAAATTACTAATGATTTAAGTTATTGTAAAGTTTATTTCACAGTATTAGATGATTCTAAAAGACAATCTACTTGGGATGCCTTAAAAAAAGCTGCTTCCTTTATTCGGGGAGAACTTAGTCAAAGAATAGAAATTAGACATACCCCGGAATTAAAATTTATTTTTGATGAATCAATCGAGTATGGAAATCATATCGAAAAAATTATTGAAAAAATCAATAACGAAGAAGAATAAGTAATGCATACCTGAAAATGGTATGCTTTTTCCATTTAATTAAAGAAAGGGGAGAGTGTCTTTGTTAATTTTATTCGCCATTTTACCAATTATTCTTTTAGCTGTTCTTTTTTACCATCTGGATGAGTTAGAAAAAGAACCTAAACAAGAGCTTATAAAAGCCCTTTTCTGTGGATTGATTTCCATTTTTTTAACAGTGCTCCTTTCTTATTTAGTAAATCTTCAAGAAATTGAAGTTACTTCATTATCAGCTTTAGCTAAAATAGGATATAGTTTCTTAGCTATCGCTTTGATTGAAGAAATGTCAAAATGGTTAGTCACAGTTTTCTTTTTGAAGAAAAACAGACAAGTAGATACTTTATTTGATTATATTCTTTATGCGATCTATATTGCATTAGGCTTTGCTTTAATCGAAAATGTTTTATATACCATAACAGGAGGAATGTTAGTTGCACTAGTTAGAGCTTTCTTAACGGTACCCGCTCATGCTTTCTATGCTATCGCAATGGGATATTACTTAGGAAAGGCTAAAATCTATAAACGAAAAATAGCTTATCTATTCAGTTTATTTATTCCAGTATTACTACATGGTACTTTTGATAGTTTAATCTTAGTAGGTAGTTTGGCTACATATATTTTATTTTTCTTATTTGTGATTAGTCTTTATTTTTTTGCTATCTTTTTAATTAGGAAGACTAGAAGATTAGATATGAGTATTTCAAAAAATAATTCAGTAAAGAATGGATGACGCATAAATAAACAAAGAGTATCGTAAACTGTAATGGTGATAGGATGTCTTCTTTAATACTGAATGCAATTTCTGAGTATGGTTACTTTGGTATGTTTTTAGCCATGATACTAGAAGCAATAATCATTGTAATTCCTAGCGAACTTATTTTAGCTACTGGGGGAATTTTAGCCTCTCAAAATATCTTTTCTTTTTTGGGCGCTCTTTTAACAGGAGTTATCGGTAGTGTTTTTTGTGCGATTATTATATACCTTATGGGTTATTTTGGTGGGCGTCCGTTTATCGACAAATACGGAAAATATTTTTTTATGAAGAAAGAAGATATCGAAAAAGCAGAAGATTGGTTTCAAAAATACGGAATGTTAGCTTCCTTCATTGGTAGAAACTTTCCTATCGTTAGAACTTTTATCTCTTTACCAATTGGCATAATGCGTCTCAATTTTTGGCCATTCGTTCTCTACACCACACTTGGTAGTATTCCTTGGACATTTGCATTTGTCTATGTAGGTTACAGTTTAGGAAATAATTGGACCATCCTCCAAGAATATACTTCACGCTTAAAAGTTCCCATTTATATCCTATTATTTTTACTAGTTGTTCGCTATATTTATCGCAAAGTAAAAAAACGAAATAGTCATTAAAAATAGTATTTTTTATTCAATTTTTCCCTGATAAAAAGCAAATAGATAATGAATCAGACAAAAAACGAGTTATTTAGATATATTCATAAAATAAACTTGGGGAATTCACTTTTATAAACACCAAAAACGAGGTATAATATATACTAGGTGAAAAATATGAAAGAGCTCGTCGATAGTTTTGTTTCCAGTGCCACTAGTTTATTGATTAGTTATGGTCCAATCGCCGGAGTTCTTTTAATTATTGCGGAGTCAATTATTCCTGTTTTACCATTATCGGTATTTATTACGTTAAATATCGTCAGTTACGGAGATGTTTTTGGATTAATCATTTCTTGGTTATCGACCGTTGTTGGGTGTATGCTTTCGTTTTTTTTGTTTCGCTTTTTCTTACAGAAAAAATGGTATCGCTTTATTAAAAGAAAAGATAGTGAAACGCTAAAAACATTAACCAAGAAGATTAGTAGTGCAAAATTCAGTAGTTTAGTTACTTTGATCGCTTTACCGTTTTCTCCAGCGTTTTTGATTAATATCGCATCGGGAATTTCTCATATGAAAATCGAAAAATTCTTTTTGGCTTTATTGATTGGAAAAATTGTCATGGTTTATTTTTGGGGATATATTGGAACTTCACTATTAGAAAGTTTAACCGATATCACGATTATGATAAAAATATTTCTTCTTTTGACTATTACGTTTATTATCTCTAGAAAAATTGAAAAGAAATGGAAGGTTAGGTAGTTATGGAGTATGTTATTGTTGGATTATTAGTATGTATTTTAGTATTATTAGTGATTCTTCTATTTCGAAAAAAAGATAATAGTGATATGACTGAACGATTAGGACGTTTTGAAATGGATATCATCAAAGAGATGAATCAAAATTTTATCCAAGTAAACGATAAATTAGAAGCTAGATTGAATCGGATTGATGATCGAGTCAATGAAAGAATCAATGAGAATTTTGATAAAACTAATCGTACATTCCAAAATGTCTTAGAGCGGTTAAGTAGAATCGATGAAGCTCAGAAAAAGATCGAAACATTATCGACCGATATTGTCTCCTTACAAAGCATTTTAACGGATAAAAAGAGTAGGGGTATCTATGGAGAAGTCAATCTAAAACATATTTTGGTCAATGTCTTTGGGGAAAAGAATGATAAGATTTACCGACTTCAATGCCCACTTCCTAATGGTACGATTGCCGATTGTGTACTTTATGCCCCCAACCCCCTAGGAATGATTGCGATTGATTCTAAATTTCCTTTAGAAAACTATCAACAGATGGTAGATAGAAATTTATCCCAGACAGAGCGAGCAATGCACGAGAAACAGTTCAAGATCGATGTCAAAAAACATATCGATGCGATTAGTAGTAAATATATTATCCCAGGCATTACTTCTGATCAAGCCATCATGTTTTTACCAGCTGAAGCGATATTTGCAGAAATTAATGCCTATCACACAGATTTATTAGATTATGCTTACAAGAAAAAAGTCTGGATTACTTCTCCTACCACATTAATTTCTACGTTAAGTGTGATACAGATGATTATTAAAAATATTGAGCGTGATCAGTATACTTCAATTATTCACGAAGAATTAAAAAAATTAGGTGTCGAATTTTCTCGTTATAAGGAAAGATGGGATCATTTAGCCAAAAGTATTCAGATGGTGAACAAGGATGTAGAAAATGTTTATATCACAACGGAAAAGATCACTAGAAAATTCGATTCTATCAGTCAAGTAGAAGTCAGCAAATTGGAGGATAAACGAGATGAATAAATTAAAAATCATCAATATTGGCTTTATTGTTTTATATATTGGAATTATGCTATATCAACTGATGAATTATGGAAGTACGATGACTACTTCAAAAATATTAACTACCTTAGCGATTATTCCAGTTACTGCCGGTCCTTTTCTCATTAAGAAAATTTTAAAGTATGAGATGAGTGAACTGTTAAAACTACTATATTATGTATTTGTACTAATTGCCCTTATTTTAGGCAGTATCCTAGGATGGTACTACAAGATTAGTTGGCTTGATTTATTTGCCCATTTACTTTCTGGAATTGTAATGATGATAGTTGCCTTAATTATTCTAAAGAAGAATCATCTATTAAAGAAAGAATTAAAATGGTTTCATATCATTTTCATGATTGCCTTTGGCTTAATGATTGCTTCATTCTGGGAATTCTTTGAATTCGCATCAGATAATATATTAGGTGGAGATACCCAGTGGGTAAAAGAAACCGGTGTTGATGATACGATGGAAGATATGTTAATTGCCTTCTTTGGATCCATTCTATTTTGTATTTATTATTTAATAGAAGTTCAAGTAAAGAAAGATAAATTTATGAAGAAATTAGATCAAGTATTATAGGAGGAAAAATTATGGCGAAAAAAGAAAAAAAGGTAAAAGAGAAAAAAGTAAAAGAAACTAAACCAAAGAAAGAAAAAGTAAAGAAAGATCATCGAAAATTATTCTTAAAAGTTCTAATCGTTTTGTTAGTTTTAGAGCTACTTGCGATACCAGGCTTTATATTTGCAGGAATGAACCAAACGATACCGATTGTTTTGTTTATTGTTGTTCCTACTGTGTTTGCGATAATTATTGTGTTGCTCGCGAGTAGTTGCCTAAAATCTAGTTTAAAAAGAGAAGAAAGCGAAGAAAAGAAAAAACTAGATACGATAAAGAAAAATGATTAGTCAAAAGGAATAGAAATACCTAGACCAAATAAATAGATACTTTAACCGGTATCTTTTTTTGTACACTTTTTTTTCTAGAAATTTGCGTTTCTTATTAAATAGTGCTATAATATGCGCCGTATGAAAGGAAAAAGGACCTTTCAGTAAAGAAGTAAAGGGGAGATAAAATATGTTAAAACAATTATTTAATCAATATGAAGAACAATTTATTAGCGAATCTAGTTACCAACATGCAAAAGATCTTGAAGTGCTAATTGCTAGTACTAAAGCAGAAATCACATCATTAGAAGAGGAAGAGTATCGTACGGGCGTTAGTTACTTAAATACAATATCGAAATTGGAGGAAAAATTAAGCGACGCTAAAAGGGTATTAGCTAGTTTAAAATCTAGTGAAGAGATCACGGAAAAAGTTCATAATCAGACTTATGATCAAGTAGCCGCTGTAATTAGAAATGCGGATGAAATGAAGAAGATATTACCAGACAAAGATGAAGAAACAGTTACTTTAGTTAGCCAATTTTTAACTGATTATTTGCCAGATTATTTAAAGAAAGTAGAACAAGAACGAAACTACGATTCATTTGATGAGGATGAAGAAGAAAAATATGATAATTATCGATCAGATTTGGATGAAATATATAGTACAGTATACGAAGTTGCTAGCCGAAATGGTGCTAAAGGATTAAAAAGATTACAAGCTATTTCAAATAGTTTCCAAAAAGCCCAAATGGCTCGTGCTAAAACTGATGAACTTGAACTTGAAATCATGGTTAACGATGCTATTCTTTTTGGTAATTATTATTTTGGAGAGGATTTTTTAGTCGATATGACAGATCCTGAAAAAACGATTTTAGTTCCAAGTCAAATTGCTACCTATATGGTAAATAATGCTTCTAGCGTAAGTCAAAGACAACCTTTAGAAGAAGTAGAACAGAAAGTACAAGAAGAAAGAAGAAAAAGAGCTAGAGATAGAGAAATCAAAAGATTAAAAAAGACAGATAGCGATTTAGCAAAATGGATAGATAACGTGGCTAACAGCAGATCGTCACAAAAAGAAGAAAGAATTAAACATATATCTCGCTTACGCGCTAAAGTACAATATGATTTGGCAGAATTAGAAAGACAAAAAGAAACAGAAAAAAGTATTGAACGATTAACAAAAACAGTGAGTGATTTAGATGCTTGGATAGAAAGATTATCCGTTCGTAGCGATAGCAGAACTCTTCGCAGGATTGAAGGAATTAATCATTTAAAACAAATTGCCGAGTATCAATTAAGTGAACTACAAAAAAATAATGCCAAAGAAAAAGTGTATAAATAAAAAGGTTTACTTAATAATATCATGAACAAGAAAAAGAATATTTAGTAGATGACTTTTTCTCTGCTAAATCTCTTAAAAAATGGTATGTAACCGTTGAATTAAAGGGGAGATAAAATTATGTTAAAACAATTATTTAATCAATCTGAAAAAAAATGGATGAAAGAATTAAATTATCAACAAGTAAAAGATCTTGAAAAACTAGTTGAAACAACTAAAAGAAAAATTAAATCATTAGAAGCAGAAGAATATCGTACTGGAGTTAGTTACTTCAATACTATTGCTAAGTTAGATGACAAGTTAATGAACGCTAAAAGTACGTTATCTAGACAAAAATCAAGTGAAGAAATCATGGAAAAAGTATGTAACAATGCTTATGATGAAGTATCTTCTAAGTTAATGAATGCAGAAGAAATGAAGAAAGTATTACCGGATGAAAATCCAGAAACAGTTACTTTAGTTAGTACATTCTTATCTAATTATTTACCAAGATATACCGAAGAAGTAAGAGAAGAAAGAAGTTATGATCCATTTGATGAAGTTGATCAAAAAGAACGATATGGTTATCGAAAAGAGGAATTAGACGAACTTTATAATTGGGTATTTGTGATTGCTAGCAAGTATGGAAAAAAAGGCTTAACTAGATTACAAAAAATGGAAGATAATTTCCAAAGAGTTAGAGAAGTAGAAAAATATCATGATTACGTAGAAGATACAATCGAAGAAAAGACTTTTATTGAATACGGAATTTGTTATTATGGAGAAGAGTTCACTCTTCAAGCAGTAAATCCAGAAGGATCTAGTTTAACTCCTAGCCAAATGGTTGCTTATATGGTACAAAATCGCCGTGTCTATGATAGACAACCACTTGCAGAAAGAGAACAACAAATCCAAGAAAAAAGAGAACAAGCTCGTAGTAAAATCATGATGAAGAAATAAGAAAATCATAGTTTCATCGAGAAGAGTGATTTCCTATAGAAAAATCATTCTTTTTCTGTGCAGTTAAAAAGAAGTTTTTTTGCTTTCTGTTAGAAAATATGCTATAATAACCCTCGCTTTTGAAAGGGGAAACCAAAATGACTAAAGAGATCTTTTTGCCAACATATCGTCTAGAAAGAGTAGATGGAAATAATCAATCCCACTGGGATTACTTAAGTAGGCTTTATCAAGATAATTCTATTCAAGAAGTACTACCTGATATGATCTTAACACTAGTAGAAAAGAAAAGTAATGTTCATCCTTACATTTCCTATTTTGGAAACAATAAGATTGGATTCATCAAAGTATGGAAAGTACCATTCTGTCTTTCCAAAAGTGCCGAGATAGAATGTGCGATAGAAAAAAAATATCGTAATTATGATTTTGGTAAAAATTTGGTACGTGAATTCACCGATTATTTATTATCAGATAAAGCCCCACAAGAATTACAATTTACTGAAATCGTTGCTAGAATTAATCCCGCAAATATAGCTAGTATCTATGCAGCTGATCAAGCAGGTTTTGAATTAACCAATCAATATCACCATCTAGAGTATAAGAAAAAAAGAAAATAAGCGAGACAAAAGTAACGAGAAATTTTCACCTGACTAGAAGTTTACTTAACTTGTTTTTTCCTGCTAATTGCGCTATAATAACAAACGCAGTAAAAAGGAAAATAAATGATCAAAATATTTCTTAGATGATTCTAAGTTGGCTAGAAGATAATCACAATATCAAATAAAAGAAAAGTAGAAAGGAAAGAGATAAATATGTTAAGAAGAGTATTTGATTATTATGAAAATATGGCTACAAGAGATAGACAATACAATTTCAATACCAAAAAACAATTAGATGACAAGATAGTTTCAACAACAATGACAGCCGGTCAAGAGAAAAGCCTAGAAATTAGAAGATTAGAACAAAAAATTAATGAAATGAAAGAGAAAGAAGTAGAGCTTTTATTAGAAAATTATGAAGTTAATGCTTCTAAAATCGCAGAGATGGATCGTTTAAGACGTGAAACGATTCAAAAGGTAGAAGAATTAAAAAGAGTGCCTTTAGTTTCATGGGTAACTACTTATGAACATACTATTGCTAACGTAATGGATGCGATTGAAAGAAAAAGTGTCATTGTGAAAATCAACAATGGAGAAGCCGATATGGAAACATTAAATATCATGACAGATAAAGTGGTTTCTTACTTAAAAGAATATCTAGATATGGAAAAACAAATCACAGATAGAGTGCCAAGAAAAGAAAAGAGCGAATCAGATATTAAAGAAGAAATGATCAAGATCTATGATACTTTCTATCATGCCGCAAACGAATTTGGGGAGATTGGTGTAAATACCCTTTATGATGCAGGAATGAAAAATTTTATGCAACGTAGACAACGATTAGCGATGAGAGGAACCACTACTTCTTATGATTTAATCAACGAACCATTTGGTGGATTTGATTATGCTGGTTTAATTGCTAGTAATGGCCAAATTCCTAAATCAAAATTAAAAAAGTAATAAAATAGGAATAGCGAGTCTATTCCTTTTCTTTGGAATTTTATTGATTATCCACTGAAAATATAGTAAAATTAGGAATAGTTTTGGAGGGATAATATGATAACGACGAAAAACGTGACACTTCGTTTTGGAAAACGAACGCTATTTGAAGATGTCAATATCAAATTCACACCAGGTAACTGTTATGGAATTATTGGAGCGAATGGAGCGGGTAAATCTACATTCTTAAAATTACTAAGTGGCGAGATCGATACGACAAGTGGAGAAATTATCGTCACTAAAGGAGAAAGAATTTCTGTATTAAAACAGGATCATTTTGCGTATGAAGAATTTTCTGTCGTCAATACAGTCATCATGGGAAACACGAAACTCTATTCTATTATGCAAGAAAAAGAAAAAATGTATGCGCAAACTGAGTTTACCGATGAAGATGGAATGCGTCTTGCTGAATTAGAAGCAGAATTTGCCGAGATGAATGGATGGGAAGCAGAAAGTGAAGCAGGAGAATTGTTATCTGCTTTGGGAATTCCAGTTGAACTTCATTACAGTTTGATGAAAGAAATTCCTGCCAAGTTAAAAGTAAAAGTTCTACTTGCCCAAGCTTTATTTGGTAACCCAGATATTCTTCTTTTAGACGAACCAACCAACAACTTAGATATGGAAGCCATCGATTGGTTAGAAGAATTCTTAATCAATTATCCAAATACCGTCATCGTTGTTTCCCACGACCGTCACTTCTTAAATAAAGTCTGTACCCATATCGTAGATATCGACTATAGTAAAATGAAATTGTATATTGGTAATTATGATTTCTGGTACGAATCTAGTCAATTAGCGTTAAAACAGATGAAAGAACAAAATAAGAAGAAAGAAGAAAAGATCAAAGAACTACAAGACTTTATTGCTCGATTTTCAGCTAATGCATCTAAGAGTAAACAAGCAACGAGTAGAAAGAAAATGCTAGAAAAAATTGAATTAGAAGAGATCGTTCCTTCTTCTAGAAAATATCCTTATATTGACTTTAAGCCAGAAAAATCATCGGGTAAAGAAATTTTAACCGTAAAGAACTTAACCAAAACCGTCGAAGGAAGAAAAGTATTAGATAAAGTATCCTTCACTGTATTAAAAGGAGATAAAATTGCCTTCGTAGGTAGGGATGATATTGCGAAAACCACTTTGTTTAAAATTTTAATGGGCGAATTAAAACCAGATAAAGGAGAAGTGATTTGGGGTAAGACGATCACCAAGAGTTATATTCCTCAAGATAATTCTGATTACTTCCAGGATGATGAGACCATCATGGAATGGATGGGAAAATATTATCATGTCGACGATGAGACAGTACTACGTAGTTTTTTAGGTAGAATGTTATTCTCCGGTGAAGAAGTATTCAAAAAGGTTCCGGTTTTATCTGGTGGAGAAAAGATGCGTTGTATGTTGTCAAAATGCATGTTAGAAGCAAGTAATTTCTTAATCTTAGATGAACCAACTAACCACTTAGATTTGGAAAGTATTACTGCCTTAAATAATGGCTTGATTAAATATGATTCAGAAGTTTTATTTACTTCCCACGACCATCAATTTACAAGTACAGTCGCTAATCGTATTATCGAAATTTTACCAACCGGCATCATTGATAGACGCTTACCATTCGATGAATATCTAGAAAATAAAGAAGTAAATAAATTAAGAGAACAAGCATATGCAGACAAAAACTAAGAGTAAGTAAAGAAGCAATTAGCGATTAACCGTTAATTGCTTTTTAACTTTTAAAAGAAAAGTTTTTAAAAGAAAAGTTTAGAACTACTTGAAACAAGACATACTTAAAAGATAAATAGCCAATTTAATATTTTTAAATCAAAATCAGTAGACATATAGGAATTTGCTAGAATTTATAGTATAATACGAGCAAGAATGATTGTAAAAGGAGAAATTTATGTTAGAAAATGACGATAAATATTTTGAAGTATTACATGATATTAAGAAAACTTTAATGATAACTAGAAATAAGATAGTAGAAAATGTAAATAAAGATTTAATTTTAATGTATTATAATATCGGCTTAAAACTAATTGAAAATAATAAATGGGGTTCTTCTTTTATCGATACATTAGCAAAGGATTTAAAAATGGAGTTTCCTACCTTAAAAGGAATGTCGGCAAGAAATTTAAGATATATGCAAAAATTTGCTACAGAATTTGATAACGATGAATTTTTGCAACACGATGTTGCAAAATTACCTTGGACTTCTGTAACAACGATTATGGATCAAGTAAAAGATAAAGAACAAAGAAATTGGTATATTAAAGAGTCTGTCCAAAATGGTTGGTCAAGACCTGTAATTGTTCATCAAATAGCAAGCAAACTATATGAAAGACAAGCACTACTTGAAGATAAAACAACGAATTTTGATGAAACACTACCATCTCCCAATAATGAACAAGTAAAGGAACTATTAAAAAATCCTTATATATTTGATTTTATAACGGCAGATAAAGAGCTAAAAGAGTTAGATATCGAACAAGAACTAACCGCCAATATAACAAAACTATTATTAGAATTAGGAAATGGTTTTGCATTTGTTGGAAGACAATATCACTTAGAAATAGAAAATGAAGATTATTATATTGATTTATTATTTTATAATTTAAAAGTTAGAAGTTATGTTGTAATCGAATTAAAAACAACTGAATTTAAACTTGAATATGCCGGTAAATTAAATTTCTATTTAAGGCTATTGATAAGTATATTAAAGCAGAAAGCGATAATCCAACGTTTGGAATACTTCTTTGTAAAGATAAGAAAAAGGTTACTGCTGAACTCGCTTTAAAAGATATTAATAAACCTATTGGGGTAAGTGAATATAAAATCTTATCAGAAATACCAGAATTCTTGGAAAACACTTTACCAAGTATTGAAGATATAGAGAAAAGATTGGCAGAAAGTGAGTAAAGGATAAAGTGAACATAAAGATTCTATATGATGTACACATACAAGAAGTAAAATTATGAAATTAGAAAAAAATAGATAAAAAAGATGAAGATAATTAGTCAGTATTGATACAAAATCTTTTTCTGTTACTGACTAAATGATCACAAGGAGAAGTTATGAACAAAGAATTATTAGAACAAGTAAGAGAAAATTTTCTATTAAAAGAAAAACATTTAAGTAGCTATGCAACCAAAAGTAAAGAGGGAATTCGTCTAAAAAAAGAAGTACGACTAGATGAATTTAGACCAGAATTTTATCACGATATTGATCGCATTATTCATGCCTTATCTTATACGAGGTATTTGAATAAAACCCAAGTATTTTCCTTTAATCAAAATGATCATATCAGTAAGAGAATTGTTCATGTTCAATTAGTGAGTAAAATTGCCCGCACGATTGGTCGAGCGCTAAACTTAAATGAAGATTTGATCGAAGCCATCGCGTTAGGACACGATATTGGCCATACCCCAATTGGACATGTTGGAGAAAGTTTGTTAAATGAAATTTCTTTAAGAGAAACCAATACTTTCTTTTCTCATAATATCCAAAGTGTTAGAACGTACATGAATTTAGAACATAATCAACAAGGGATCAATCTAACTATCCAAGTACTAGATGGAATCATGTGTCATAATGGCGAGATGTTAGAAAATATCTATCGCCCTAAGAAGAAAACAACCGAAGAATTTTTAAAAGAATATGAAGCTTGTTATACCGATAAAGAAACTTTAAGAAAAGTACAACCAATGACGCTAGAAGGATGTGTAGTAAGAATTAGCGATATCATTGGCTATATTGGTAGAGATATCGAAGATGCGATTAATATTGGGGTATTAAAAAGAGAAGACATTCCAGAATCTATTCAAAAAGTATTAGGAGTAACCAATAAAGAAATCGTCAATACGATTATCATCGATATCATTAAGAATAGTTTTGATAAGCCATATATTAAGATGAGTAAAGAAGTTTTTCAAGCCATTAAAGACTTAAAAAGTTTCAATTATGAAAATATTTACCACAAAGCCAATACTAAAGAACAAATTGCTTTTTATCGCGAGGGAATGAATCAACTATATAAAAAGTTATTAAACGATATTAAAACAGAAAATAAAACGAGTGATATCTTTACGATTTATCTTGATCATGCCGATAAAACTTACCAAACAACCACCTCACCAGAAAGAATAGTAATTGATTTTATTGCTGGAATGACTGATGAATATTTCATAAATAGTATTCACCATTTAAAAGAATTTTCATATAGTAAACAAGAACAATAAAAAAATAAATGTGTCAACAAAAATAACTTGACATTATCATTGTTTTATAGTATCATGTTAGAAGAATTTTAAATGAGGTGATAATATGAGCGATAAAAAACCAGTCTACTTAACAAAAGAAGGATTAGAGGAGTTAAAAAATGAACTTGATGATTTAATCAATGTAAAACGACCTGCTAATATTCAAGCGATCAAAGAAGCTCGTGCTTTAGGTGATTTATCGGAAAATGCTGATTATGATTCCGCTCGTGATGAACAAGCTCAACTAGAAGGAAGAATCAAGAAGATTGAACAAATGCTTGAAAATTACGTGATTATAGAAGAAGTTTCCAAAGACAAAGTAGGTCTTGGAAGTACTGTTGTGATCAAATACATGGATGAAGACGACGATGATGACGAAGAAGACGAGTATAAAATCGTTGGTAGTCAGGAAGCTGATCCATTTGCAAGCAAGATTTCCAATGAAAGTCCAATTGCTAAAGCACTACTTAATCGTAAAGTAGGCGATATCGTAACAGTAGAAAGTCCAAATGGAAGCTATCAAGTACAAATTACAGAGATTAAGTAAAGATAAGCTAGAATTTGTCTAGCTTATTTTTTTTTATATACTAGGAATTTGCTTGGTATAGAAGAATAAAATAAAAAATAGAAA